>JAGQTW010000290.1 GCA_020438785.1 Mycobacterium sp.
ATCGCCAAGACCTCCTACGGCCCAATGAATCCTCCGCTTCGGGGTGTGAAAGAGGACCGACGCGAATGGGGTAGGTGGGACGTCGTGGGTCACCGCACAATCTACAGCGGCAGCCCAGAGCCCTGCGCCTACGCCGAGTCATTGGCCTGGGCGAAGCCCGCTATTGACATCCAACTCTCCGACTTGTTCGACCCGTCCGACGAGGACGAGAAAGCCGTTGAGGATGTCACCCTAGAAGAGGCTGTGGCTCAGGAATGGGCCGACCGGCACCACATGAGGCTGGGGTGCGTTCCGGCAGGATGGCGGCAGGAACGCCTGCTCCACCAGCTGGTACTACCAAGCGGCGGGTGGTTCGTCGATATCGAAGCTGCGGAGACGATCTCGGCGATCACGAAGCAGTGGACAGACTTGCTGGTCGGAGCCGAGGTGAGCGAGCTGACTACGGCACATCTTCACGGGGAGAAGCGATCCCTTACCACCGGCATCGCCGAGAAGATCCACGCGTCGATGCTCGCGGACGGTTCCTACGCTCATGGAATTATCTACTCTTCCAAGCACGACGCAGGGTGGAGGTGCTGGGCGATCTGGCTCCGTGCGCTCGACGATGGGAAGACCATCTTGAGCGAACCCACCCGCACTGACTCAGGTCGAACCATCGAGGAGCCGAACCAGAATCCTGCGCTAAAGAGGGTTTCGGATCTGTTTGGTTTCAGGTGCCACTGACAGCCAATTGGGCCCATCTCTTTGCCGATCCCGTCAGATCGCCAGCTCCTGACGCTGTTGCTTAGCCGACACCGACGAGCATTGTCGCACTATGGGCGTACATGCCTGTCGTGAAAAGGTGATCACGAGTCGGAGACGGTCAGGGTGCCAGCGTGCGCAGGGCTCGACGGAAGTACCGATTCGGATAGGCACCCGCCAGAACGCAACTCACTTCTTGCAGTGCCGCCGCACTGCTGATGCCTTGCTTGCGTGCCCCATACAAAGCAGCGATGGTTGGCGTCCGGCTTTGTGCTGCCACACAGTGCAGAAGCACCGTGCGTCCCTCTGTGCGGAGTTGCTCGATGAGCCGGACGGTGTCGGTCAGCACGAAATCCAGGTTGGGATTCGCCTCCGGATCGAAGGCGTCGATGAGCCGGACGTCGATCTGTTCGATGCCTACTGGCAGGTCGCTGTCCTGCACGCGACACAGCGAGACCACAGCATTCACTCCGGATGGAAGAGCCTGCAGGCTTGCGATGTCACCAAGCCATACCCCAGCGTCGTGGGGGTGCCGGACTGGGGTGATCGGATCGATGTCATAGCTGAATAGATGGTCCGCGTGCATGATTCGGGTGCCGAGCACAACTAGGTCTCGCGTCGCCATTCCAGGCCAGCCGTGCAGCACGCGACGCCACTCCGCTGGGACAGCCGAGGCCCCGTACGCAGCGCCTAGCAGGCCACCAGCGATGGCGGCGACGGTGTCAGTGTCCCCACCGCCACGCACTGCAGCGTCGAGAGCCAATCGTAGGTGATCAACACGGAATACTCCCCCCGCCGGATCATCCTCAGGTACAGGCGTGTTCGCGATGGCCGACCACGCGGCCTGAATCGCCTCGATCACCCAGCCGTTGTTCTTGAAGTCCGACGGTTGCGATGCCTCGGCGACCTCAAACAGCGAAACCCACCTCGCGCGTCGGTCACTGTCGATGTGCTGCAGGCCAATCCGGACGTTCAACTCCCCGGTGAAGATGGCATGGCGGATTGCACTGCACCAGAGCACACATGCGTCCCCCGCATCGGGGTCATAGTGTGTCAGAACACTCACCGCACGAGCGGCCTCCACCAGCGCCAGCTCGTCATCGAGGTAAGCCAGTGCCACTGGGGCAGTCCGCATCAGGGAGCCGTTACCGCCCGTGCGGCCAGTGCGCTCGTGCAAGGCCGCAGATGCTGTCCGGGCGGTGAGCGCTGAGAGGCCTTGTTGGTGGGCTGCGCGCATGACGCTGCTGGTCTGTATGCCAATGTCTTTGGCGTCTCGGGACCACTCATGCCACCTGCCGACGATGGTGTCGAGCGCCTCTTCCTCGCGTAGGTCCGCGCCGGTGGCGGCCACCTCAGCTATGGCGATAGCCATCGAGGTGTCATCGGTCCACTCGCCGGGCTGCCAGCCGAAGGCACCGCCACCCACCATCGCCACGTCGAGCTCGGGGCCACGTGGCGGACCAAATTCGTACGGTGCGCCAAGAGCATCACCCGCCGCCGTCGCCAACAGGACGCCGACTGCCCGGTCAAGTTGCGCCGTGGTCAATTCCGTCATTGAAGGTCTCCTTTCCCCCCACCAACGGGTGAGAAGTGCGTGTCTTACTGGGATCGTCGGCGACACTCGCTCGCCAATCACGTCTTAAATGCCCCCGCTGGGGGCGCGCTCTAGTCGATGCCCCGCACGGGGGCGGCGAACCGCTTCCTCAGCCGGAAGCTCTTTGGCTGCGCTGCCCCCGCCGGGGGCGTAGCTCTTCGTCGGCGAGGTAGCGGTAAACCGTTGCGCGGGAGACGCCTAGCATCTTCGCGATGTCTGTTGCTGCGATTCCTTTATCGCGGAGCTGACGGGCCTTCGCGGTGTCGGTGTCGCCAATCTTGCGTGGCCGTCCACCCATGCGGCCATTCGCTGCGGCAGCGGCCAGTCCGGCGCGGGTGCGCTCGACCATGGTGTCGCGTTCAAGTTGGGCGAAGGCAGCCATGATCGTCAGAATCGCCTTGCCCATCGCTCCGTCAGTGTGAAGCCCCTCAGTCAAACTGCGGAATCCAATCCCCCTCGCCGTCAGCTCGTCCACCACCTCAAGGAAGTGACGTGTGTTGCGCCCGAGGCGGTCCAGCTTCCAGACCGTCAGCACGTCGCCCTTGCGGAGGTGATCGAGGCACGCGTCAAGCTGGGGTCGGCTAGCGGTTGAGCCGCTCACGCCGTGGTCGATGAAGATGCGTGTCGCCCCCGCTTCCTTGAGCGCGTCAAGCTGAAGTTGGGGGTTCTGGTCGGTCGTGCTGACCCGCGCATACCCGATAACGGCCATCGCGTTCCCCCTGTCTCAATAACCCGTCACTCCCCGGGTTTTGATACTACTAGTTATGAGACGGGTTTTCAAGACACCACATCGCGCCATCGCCCAGGACAGAGAGGACGCTGGCCGCCGCGAGTCTCAGTCGCATCAACCCATCGTTTTCGAGACAGGCAAATCCGAACTCAAGCAGCGGAGACGCGCACGGCGGTCTGATTCCTCGGCGAGGAAGGGTGTCCCGTATGTCTTCTCTTTAAGACCAGGCAGAGCTGCCCTTACTCAGATCCAGCGTTAGCGATGACAGATATGTCGCGAGTGCGAGGCGCACGCATTTCATGCAGACGCGCCGAACCGAGGCCGTGCGACCGGATGCCACGAGCATTCTCCATATTCTGCTCAGGGCGATGAATCTAGCTGGAATCCAAACTGCGTCAGTGGTTGTAGTGCCGTGGCCGACCTGACAGCCAGGAAAAGACAGATTCTGCCGTCGATTTGATTCAGCGTCGCGGAGGTTGATCCCCTAAAGAGCGAGACATCGTTCTTCAGTCCGAACTTGGAAGTGTACAGGCCGATCATGATGGGTCCATTGTCGAATCTCGACAGACACCAGCCACTTACATCTGCGTTCTGCAGGTGATTTCCACTGCTGTCATAAGTTCCTGGTTTGCAGACCGCCGCCAACCAATCGTCCAACGTTGACTGCGGACCCACTACTGCCGAGGAATTGTCACCGCCCGATCCGGATACAGCAGGCGAACTACTGGTATCTGCCCTCAAACAGCCGCGCAGCAGCAGAGCCGACATGCCGAGAATAGCGACCACCAACACTGCGATGCCCAGCCTGACTCCGGGTGACCGGCTCGACCAACCGTTAGCGCTCGATGCCACTCGTCGGTTGGGATGCCCCGCCGACCATCGCGTTTTACCAGCCTCGGCTACCGGAGCATCGACATCCAAGTATGAGCCCCGTTCACCACCTTCGCCTTTGTCGATTACGCGCAACGTCTCGGAACTGAATGCCTGCATTCCGGCGTTGCCTTCGAGGTCAACGAGTACGTCGTAATCCATAGCAGTGTCGGCAATTTCCTTCACGATGCCGACTTTCCCGTCATCCTCATCACCCGAATTGACTACCTGGACGGTGTCCCCGACCTCAAGCGCGCTGCTGTAAGCGCCCTCAGGCTCAGACGGCGACCCCGAGTCATCCGCTGTTTCGGGGGCGACGAGAGTCAGCTCATCCTGGCGGAACGCGTACAGGCTCTCGCCTTCGCCATCGAGATCGACCCAGACAACGTATCCATCGGCATTGTCGGTGATCACTTCGACCACAACGCCGATCTTTCCGTCATCCTCGTCGCCACGATCCAGTACCTGGACGCGGTTGCCAACCCGCAGGTCGCGCCTGGCACGACCTACACTCCCGGGTGCCCGAAGGTTGCTCCGATCACCCCGACTTGACGTCTCGATGTTTCGACTCTTCACGACGGGTGGAGGATGCGCTTGAAGGGCCAACCTCCTCGTCACCTGGTCGGCGTCTTCTAGGGCGCTAGACGGTGTACGGGCTGGAGGGTTTGTCCGGTGCGATTCACCGAGCGTCAGCCCACACTGTCCGCAGAAGTTCTGTCCCTGCGGGCTTTCATGGCCATTCGCGCACAGGATGATTGGCGGGAGGATCGCAGCACCGCAGACGCCGCAGAAGGTATATCCGTAGGGATTCTCGTGCTTGTGCGGGCACATCGGCATGACGGCAGACCTCCTTTTTTGCGCCGAACGCCGACGGTTGTGCTGGAAGCGTACGTCGCGGCGAGCCAGCCTGATCTGCAATCACAAGGTCTTCGGCAGTTACTTGACGGGACCAATGCCCCTATTGCCTTAATCCGCAGCACTTCGTGGGCGAAGTTCGATCCCGGTGGCACATTCATCATGGGCACTGAGCAAGCGCCAGCCGATCGAGGCGACCGTTGAACTGCTCATCTTGGGTGCGGACGATCTGCGCAAACCCCTGTGGCCAAGCCCGAATGCGGATGGCTTCGACGTGATTGCTCCAGTAGTAGCCAGTACTGCCCTCACTCAGTTCCTGTACGGCGCAAAACGGCAGTCCTTTCACCGGCTGACCAATTGGTAAGTCCGAGTCGCTGAAGCCGCCAGGCGGTATGTGCCAGAATTCGTAGCCGCGATAACCTTCTTCTCCAGGTTGCAACGAAGAGCCTAGGGGCATGTGAATACCTAGAACCTGGGACACAGGCCCGGACTCATTGCGCTCAGCACGGACAGACGATCCTGTGGTGCCCGTGGTCTCTGTGCCTCTCCCTCCTGTGAGGATTAGTACGAGGCCGACGATCGCCGACACAACGGTGATCAACACGAGTGCCATCAGCGGCTTCGTCCAATTCTCCGGGGCGTGGCGAGGTGCCGTCGCCGACGGCCACAGGTGCGAATCCGCGAAATCGTGTGTTGGAGGAGGTGGCGGATATTGCGGAATCTGGTTACTGCCGTCCGCCTGCCATGACGTTAGGTTACTGGGGGACTGTGCTTCCGGCGTGATGGAGGCTTTGCGACGGTATTCAGTCCACCCGCTGCCATCCCAGTACCGTTCGCCACCAGAGCCGTCGGGATCGTCGTACCAACCTGGCGCTGGTTGTGGCAACACCGTCCGCCGTCCTTCTTCTGTGACACCTCGCCCTGATCTAGGCGGAGAGGGTATCGCGGCTAAATCGGCCAGGCTCGCTGTTGGAAGAGGTGAGACGAACGAAGCCCATTCAGTACTGCTCAAGGCCAACCGGGCAGCAGACCAAATTCCTGACTCCACGTGTTGAGGTCGCACTACTATCCCAACGTTGTCCACGTTTGGGGGGAGGCACAAGTGTCCGGCGAGATCGACCCGAATTGGCTTCCGCCTGACCCAGTGGACCCGTCGTGGGCAGCCCCACAGCCGACAGCAGGTAGCAGTCCCGCGCCGGACCCTTCAGGGGATAATCCTGCAGTTACCGGCTGGCTCCGCAGGAACAGCGTGTGGGTGGCTGCTCTGGCCGGGCTTCTCGGTGTCGGCGTTGGGGCATTGGTTGTACTGGCGGTCGTCCCCCGCACCGGCGATCAGGCTCCCCCGAAGGCATCCCAGACGAATACCCAGAGCAGCGTCGCGCTGCCGCCCGCCCCTACACCGACACGTTCACAGGCCCCCCCTGCGCCAGCCCCAGGGGGTCAGCCCGTCCCGAATGCCTATTCTGGCCCAGGGCAGAGCGTCAAAACCGCGTCAGACCGTGTGCACTGCTACGTCACTGCAACGGGTGAAGGGACGGGCAACCACGGCCCGACCGTCATCTGCGAAGCGATCAGCGAGAAAGATGGAGGCTTCCTGCAGGCACCGATGACCGACTACGGCGAGCACTACCATTCCGCAATCACCGACGCGGCAGGCAACTTCCATTTCGGGAACGGCGGCAACCTGGGGGATTCGACAAACGCCTTCGTCCTCAACTACGGCCAGACGTACCACTTCCAGGGCTGGACAATCGTCGCCAGCTCCCAGGGCACCCGCTTCACCAACGACCAGACCGGGCACGGAATGTTCGTCAGCATCGAGAACACCTATCCGTTCTGATCGTCGAGCCGACTGGCTAGCCCGGCGGCGGAGGATCGAGCATCTGCACCTTGCTTCCGTCCCAGTGGTAGCGAACGGTGGTGACGATGCCGTCGCCGCAGGCGGTGCAGCTCTGGCCTGATCGGTAGGTGAGGACAACTGTGTCCTTGGTGGACGCTGATGAGTCCAGGTTGGTGAAGGCGTAGGACTCCGAGGTTCCGGTGCCGAGGAAGGTCCCCCGATGGAACATCAGCGCCTGTACGGGTGAACTCCCCGTAGCCCCTTCGACCGTCACGACGATCGTGGACAGGTCAGCACACGGGTCGTAGTTGCTATACAGCGGTGTGTGGTGCCACAGCCAGCCGGTCTCAGGATCGGCTGGATACCGGGCCAGAGCAGCCGAGAGAGCGGCAGCCTGGTCGGGGCCGCAGGCTGTCGGTGCAGCGGGGGGCGCGGCCTGGGTCGTTGGCGGGTTGGACGGCAACGGAGGCATTGGGCTGGCGGGCTGCTGCGCTGTGGTTGGGCTAGGTGCTGCGGTCGGTGATGTCTCCCGATTCAGCCACCACATGGCCCCAGTTGCGACTGTCGCCGCGATCAGTGCCGAAATTGCGCTCGTCCACACCCACTTTGGAATACGGCGATCGGCGCGGCTGGACGTGGCCTGCACACCCGAGCTTGCTCCTTGAGGTTCTGCCCGAGGGCTTTCGGAGCCCTCGGCATCGGCCTGGACTCGCGTTGTCCATCGTTGTCCGTTCCAGTACCGCTGATGACCAGACCCGCGCGGGTCTGGATACCAGCCCTCCGGTGGACCAGCACCGTCTGCGTCACTCACCTATCGCAACCTCCCGAGAGGCCTTCATTGGACCATTGAGCTCCGGAATTCTTCGTACTTACTTCTCCTTGGTGCTATTTCTCTGTGACTGCTCTGTAGGTCACCACAGCCGGTTATCCCCGCAAGCCCATCCTGAGCTCCTTAAAAATCCGGGCTCCCCAGTAGGCCACTACCCCGTCAATGTCGTAGTGACGCTTGGCGTGCACCCAGAGGGAGTTATAGGTGATCCAGTCACCTATGTCACGGCCCTCGTTGAGCGGCTCCATGTCACGCAGGATGGAGGCGAAGGTGACCACGGATTTCTTCCCACAGCCCAGATGGATTGGGAAACCGCGCCAGTCCAGCATCTCGTTGACCAGACGGCGCACATCAGGATCGCGACAGATCCGGCAGCGCGGCTCCCGAGGCAGGACATCCACCCGCTCGGCCCTGGCCTTCATGCTCATCAAATGGCCTCAATCCCTTGATTGTTGGGATTAGGAGATTTCTGCAGGGTGCCGTCGCCTGCCAAGGCGTCATCCAACAGGTGGGCTCATCAGACAGAAGCCGCCACGAGAAGATGGGAGCCCGAGTTTCGTGGACACCGTTTGGACACACTTTGGACGCATCTCCTGTTGTCTCTCCTAGGCTCTTGTTGTGTAATTTTGCAGCTCAAAAGGGTTTTGATGCACTGACAAGCACGGCCTAGGAGGGTTCAATACCCTCCAGGCGATTGCTTCCGATTACGTTGAGCACTTTCCAAGCTTGGGCGGGCTCCAACCCGGTTACAGCGGCGTCGATGTAGTCCTGGTCCGCGATCGCATCTTCGCCCCCCCTCATGCCAGGCAATTCTCCTCCCGGGATACGACAGGTATTGCGGGTTGCGATGGAGCATCCATTTGAGTCGTAGTGGACGCTGAAGCGCCTGGTGGCGGGATTCGTCGAGGCTTGCACAAGCGCGGTGATGCAATGACGCAATTACGTCATTGCATCTTATTGGTTGAGAGCCACTGTTCGGCCAGGTCGGTGAGGATCTTGCTCATGCTGGTGTCGTGGTCCAGGGCTGCCTGCTTGAGGGCCCGAACGGTCCTGCGGGGCAGGTAGACGGTCGCGCGCTGCATGTCGTCGGCCGGTGAGCGGAAGGCCTCGGCGGCACGTCGAGCCGGCTCCGATTTGACTCGGGCGGCCATCTTCGATGTCAGGTCAGACATGGACAACCGCCTCCATTAGTTCGGTGAGCACGTCGTCGTAGCCGTGCAAATTGGTCGGCGTGATCCCGTACGCGCGACGGATGTCCTCGCGCCGCACGATCGGAGTGCCGATAACCGGAACGCCTTCGTTTTCCAGTAGCGAGCGCACTTCGTCGGCCAGACGTGTACGCAGGTCCACACCAGTCAGCAGAACAGCGGTGAGGCGGTGGGCGGTGATTTCCAAAGTCGGCCACACGCGACGCACATCTAGGGGGGAGGCGCCGGTAGGGACGACCACCAGGTCGGCGATGTCGATCGCCTCCTGGATCACCTGAGCCGTCCCGGGCGGGGTGTCAACGATCGTCAGCTCGCGGTCAGGATTGATGGTGAGAGGCCGGCTCGCCATCACAACAGGAAAAGGCAGAGGTTGGTCCCCCCGGGCGTCGGCCGCCCACTCCAGGGCCGACCCTTGAGGGTCGGCATCCACCAGTTCCACGTCGATGCCTCGACGATGAGCGGCGGCCGCCAGGTAGACCGCGCTGGTGGTCTTGGCGACGCCACCTTTGGTGTGTACGAGAGAAACAACCGGCATGCGCTGAATATACGTCTTAATGCAACGACGCAAACACGTCGACACGCTATGACGTCATTACGTCATTACGTCATACCTTGTCGGTGGGATGGCATACCGTAAGAGACATGTCTGAAACAGCCGACAAAAACCGCTGGTTGGAGCGGTACAGCGATTACTACAAGACCGACGCCGAGCGGGAAGCCGGCTATCTCGACTACGTCCGCAACGGTGCCGCACTCAGCGCTGTGTTCGACTCCCCTGTTGAGGGGTAAAAATTCAGGTGACATCAGCGTCGGCCGGGTGGGACCGTTGACGGGTCATGTCCGACGATCCTCCAGCGACTGCTGACGCTGCACGGTGGCAAGAGCAACACGAACGTGCCCGCGCGGAGGTGCGCGGGCGCTATCTTGAGCATCTCGCGGCGGTGTTCACCGAACACGGCATCAGCGATCCTGACCAGCTGGCTCGGGTAGCGATCGGTGCACTGTTCGATTGGCGTGACGCCGATACCGGCGATCCCTGTATGTGTGGATGCCATCCGCGGTTAGGCAGTCACGATGTCCACGACAGTGGATTCGATTGCCCCTGTGCCAAGACCGCCGACCAGCGGCGCCGGGATCGGTCGCAGTGGTGGGCTGGGATCGCCGAGTTCTGGGAATCCCCGGAGGGCCGGCTGCTCCAGGAGCGCGAGGCCGCCCAGGAAGTGGACTTGCAGGTGTGGCTGGAAACCCAACCCGATGTGGTGGTATCCAGCCACGGTGGTTTGTGCCCGGAACAGTGGGAAGGCGTCGTTGACGGACACCGCTTCTATTTTCGGGAACGCACGGGTGACTGGCATCTAGAGCTGGAACGGTGCACCGGCGGGAGTTCCGGATGGGCGGTTCCCGGCGTCGTCGTCGAGGGCAGAGGCGAGATGGAGAAGATCGCACACCGATGCTGGGACATCATCGCCGAGGGCGCGACCGGCGCGGACGGTGATGGTGACAACCCCGTGCAGCGGGCACAGTTCATCGTCGACACGATCCGGACTCATCTGGCCCGTCAGACCTGCACCCACGGCGGCCCCGACACGGGTGCGTTCGGTGACGTTCTCGGCGACCAGCCGCGGTGGTGCCCTTCTTGCGGCGCCCGCCTCAACGGCGCAACAACCCCGTGAATTCACCTCCCTTGATCTCGGTCAGCGCCATGGATTCGACCACCTTCGCCGAAACATCGCCCTACAGCCGGGCTGACTTGCTGGGAAAATATAAGTGCTGCTGGCGGTCTGGGCCTGCGGGCTGGTCAGGCGTGTCGCCATAGCGCAATGGTGCAATGACGCAAATACGTCATTGCACCTACAAAACTGTGGAAGGCGCGTTCCAGCCATGAAAACCCGCCCCCGTAGGGACGAGGATAGGAATTTAGCCCCTACGATCGGTCGTGTAGCCAGCCCATTGCGGTGGGTTTGGAAGTGAGCCACAGGATTACTCGCCGGACGACGAGGCCTGTGGCTCGCGTCATTTTCGGCTCAGATCGAGTGGACTTCGACCGCGCCATGACAAGTCTCCCGAAAACGCAAGCAGGAAGGGACTGCAACGAGGGCTGGCGGCGAGATAGACTGAAGGAGCCTCGGTGAAGAGTCGAGGAAGTGGAGCCGGGAGCCAGCACGTTTTGCTTGGTCGCCCGGCTTTCGCGTTTCTCCTGGTCAGAACAGTGTGTGAACTGTGACCAGCGGACTCACCGCCGCGCGAGCTGCACCTCCAACACCGTATGCCCAGGCCACCAAATCGGCCGCCCACAGCAGTTCGTGCGCGGTCGGTTTGTCGAGCATGACCCGCACACGGTCGCTGGCCCCTTTGGCCGCAAGCGCACCTATCAGGGCGTCGCGATCCTGCTTGTCCTGCGAGCATGACTCGACCAGGATGCGTGTGGCCGCGTTATCGGCGGCGTAGGTGGCCAGGGCGTGCAGGCATTCGGTGCGAACGTCGCGCTGCGTGCGGCTCGTACCGCGCAGCCGGCCGGTGAAGATGTGCGCTTGGCTGATTGGGCGCGCCGCCATGAACCTGCTGATGATCTGGCCGCGGTTGCGGGTCTCGGCCTTCATATGCAGTCGGTCGCGGTTCTTCGGTTTCAACTCGCGCATCATCTTGCGGGCTGCGGCGATGTCTCCAACGGGGACCGCCGCCGCGCACAGCAGATAGTCAGTCCGGCAGGACTCATCGACGAACAGCTCAACCCCATTCATGCGAACAGCCATCTCCGGGTCGTCCTTTCGTTCGCGCGGGCACAACACCAACCCACCGCCTATCCCTTATTGGGGAGAACACGCTTTTACAGGCCCGGGGTGCAGAGCCCGACCTGCGGCGCGTGTTCCTACCGGGAAGTACCTGCCGCTGTTTCCGTCACTCAGCCGTCGAAGCAGTCCGCGGTCGTACCACTCATCGACGATGTTGTCGTACTCGACGATCCGCCACTGCGCCCGGCGTGGTCGGAGATGAATGAATGCCTTCCGTTGTTCGTGTCCCAGGTGGCGGGGAAAAGCAGCATGCGCCTGTAGGTGTCGAAGATCGCCGCCTCGGTCACCACGGGACTCCGTCGTCACCAGTCGCCGGCCAATGAATATCGAATCCTCTGGGAGCAGCGGGGATGGGCCAGCGGCCCGGTGACGACCCACTCGGCGGCGGCAGGGGAGGCGTCGGCCAGCACAATGGCGCGCAGGGACGCCTCGATGTCGTAGGCGTTAGCCACGGCGATTCCCCTTCTAGTGGCTGATCGTTGGTCACCATCGTCCACCGACCGCGAGGAAAAACGGAGGCGTCCGCCTCGGCGTGTCGTACCAGGTACGTGGCCGGGTCGGGTCAAGATCACTGCATGGCTCAACCGCACAAAGGTGATCGCGAACAGATCAAGCTCCGTGCCCCGGCGGTCGTCTACACCCGCCTACGGCAAATGGCTGCCGAGCGCGGCACCAGTGTCAGTCAGCTCTCAGCAGACCTGCTTGCCATTGCGGTAGGGCATCCCGAGGCCGTACGCGAGCTCGACAAGGAGGTTCTGCCGCTGGCGATGTGAGCAGCGGCCTGGGCCTCGTCGAGCCAGGCAGACGCCGACATCTTCATAGCGGTGTGGACACCAAGCCCGTGACATGACGAAGGCCCCCTTGCGGGGGCCTTGTCTGAGGGTTTGAAACCGAGTTAGCGCTCGGTTTCCGGGTCCCCACCCGTTGCCCCTGAAAGGGACGTGTCTTGGCGGACTCGTCTCACGGTAGCGCACACCTGTCTGCAGTTCTAGACGGCACGCACCGTGATTTATCGGATAGTGATCTTCCCCCGGCCGGCTATCGCGGCTGTGGTCCGATGCTGCGCCGTCGCGGGGTTGCCCGCACCCGCCCCTGGGCGGTGCGGGTCGCCCAGGCGGCCTGTGAGCGGAGGGGCGGCTCGACCCTCGCCGACACTTCGGCGACGAAGCCGGCGCCGGCGATTGTTCTTGAGCTCGAGGCCGGGGTGTGGGCCGGTGTCGGGTGCTGGGCCGGCCGCGCCGAGCGGTGGACACGGTTCACGGTGCCGATCGCTTACGACTTGCGCTATGACACCGCGGTGCGTCCGGCGCTCG
>JAGQTW010000291.1 GCA_020438785.1 Mycobacterium sp.
AGCACCGCGCCGGTCGAGGACATGACCCCATCATGACAGCGGGCACCGACAAGTTTCGGCCGCGCTAGCGGACGCCCTGGGCCGCCTCGGTGAGCGCCTCGGTGGCGGCCTTGCGGCGCATCTCGATCGCGTCGCCGATCTGCCGGGCCAGCCGATGATCCTCCTGCACAACGGCATTCATGGCATCACGGTGCACCGAGACGATGGTGGTGTCGGTCAGGGCGATGACCCCGGTCAGCATGCGCTGGCGGGTCAGCGACGTGCCGCCGATGTAGTCGCCGACACCGAGCCGACCCAGCGCGAGTTCCCGGCCGTCGGGGGCGTAAACGATCATGCCGACCTTGCCCTCGGTGATGAACCCGACCGCCTCCGGGATGCTGTTGGTGGGCTGGATGACCTCGCCCTCGGCGTACAGCAGCCGCCTCGACTGGCCGGCCATCGTGGCGACGGCCTCCTCGCCGAGACCCAGCGATGCCCCGATGGCGTGCAGTCGGCCGTCGAGGTAGGCCCGGTCGGCCTTCCTGGACAGCTTCGCGCCGTCGATGTGCACGCCGGCGCGCTGGGCGGCGTACCAGGCCCGGTGCAGCAGCAGGGTTTTGGTGCGGGACTCCTCGGCGGGAGAGCCGATCGGCACCAGGACCTTGAACTTGCCCTCGCCCAGCGCGATCACCTTCGCCGGCGCGCCCACCAACTTGGTGGGCAACGCGTCGGCCACCGACTGCAGGGCAGCGCTCACCACACCGGGCGGATCGTCGGGGGTGAAACCGAGAACGGCCGTGGCGTTGTAGGCGGCCCCGGTGACCCGGCTGAGGTTGGTGAACGAGCCGGTCGCCAGCGTCGCGTTCGGGACCACCTGGATGCCGTTACCGGTGTCGATGTGCACCGCGCGCCAGTTCACCTCGACCACCCGGCCCTTGGCCGGTGTCGTATCCAGCCAGTCGCCGATCCGGAAGGGCTGCTCGAACAGCAGCAGCAGACCCTGGATGACGGGGCCGACGGCGGTCTGCACCGCCAGGCCGATGACGATCGACGTGACGCCGACGGCGGTGATCAGGCCGCCGATGTTGGCGCCCCACACCCACGACAACAGCAGGCCGATCCCGATGATGATGAGGATCAGCCTGCCGAGGTCGATGAAGATTCCGGGCAGTCGCTCCCGCCAGCTGCCCGCGCGGGCCTCGCCGAACAGCGCCGCGTTGGCCCCGGAGAGCAGCACCAGCATGATCAGGAAGCCGAACACCGTCGCCGCGATCTTCGACCAGTTTCCGTGCGGGTCGGCGTGCACCCCGGTGCGGTCGACCTGGTCGATCAGCAGGTAGACCGCGAACGCCGGAAGGAGCCAGTTACGCAGCAGCGCAACCGGTTTGGCGTAGGCACTGGCGCGCCGGACCAGGAAGCCGTGCAGTTCGCTGAGGATCAGCAGCGACAACGGCAGCGCGACGATGACCAGCAGCGCCGGCCAGAACCAGGGTTGTCCGGTCAGCGAACTCATGCCGGCTGCCGCACCGAGTCGTCGAGGCGCCACACCCGCTCGGTGCCGTTCTCACCGGTGACGGTGCCCGCCTCGGTGAACGGATAGATGCCGAGGACCGCCTGCTGCACCCGGTCGCTGACGAACACACCCGCGGAGTTCGACGCTGCGTGCACCCGGTTGGCCAGGTCGACGGCCTCACCCCACAGGGCGTAGATCGTGGACCGTTGCCCCACCAGGCCACTGGTCACCGGTCCGCTGTCGATACCGGCCCGGATCTCCAGCTGGGCGTCGTGCTGGTCGTTGAAGCTGTGCAGGATGTCGGCGACCTCGCGGGCGAACGCGATGGTGCGGCTGGCGTGATCCACCCGCGGCACGACCAGGCCGCAGGTGGCCAACAGCCCGTTGTCCTGCATGCTGCGGACCTGTTCGACGCCGTGCCGCTCGGCGGCGGCGTCGAAGGCCTCGACAAGCGAGTTCAGCATCGCCACCGACTCCTCCGACGGCAGCGAGCGGGCGAACTCATCGAAACCGAGCAGCTGCGCGTAGATCACCGATACGTCGCGGTGCTGGGAGCTGATGTTCTCCTCCCCCTCTCGGTAGCGGCGGGCCACCGGCTCCGGCATCAGGGTGGCCAGCAGTTCGTCGTTCTCGCGGCGCTGCTCGTCGATGAGCGTCTGCTTGGTCTGCAGGCTGGCGCTCATCGCATTGAACGACGCTGCGAGGTCGCCGAATTCGTCACTGGAGGTGACCGGGACGGTGACACCCAGCTCACCGCCCGCAACCCGGCGCACGGCCACGGCGAGGCTCTTGACCGGGCGGGTCAGGATGCGGCTGAACAACAGCGCCAGCAAGCTGACGACCAGGACGATTCCCGCGGTGGACAGGGCGATGTTGCGGGCGAACGTGGTGACCGGTGCCAGGGCCTCGGATTTGTCGATCTTGGCCACGATCACCCAGTCGAGCCCGGGGATGTCGAGCGGTGCGTAGGCCGTCAATGCTTCGGGGCCCAGATAGCTCGGTACGGTCGTGACTCCGGACCGACCGGCGAGTGCAGCAGTGACGGCTTCGCTGTCGACCGGCTGCAGCAGGATGCTGTCGCCGGATTCCACTTCTCGCCTGGCAACCTCATCCGGTGTGCCGTTGGCCACCACATCGCGCTCGAACTGCTGAGGATCCGTCAGCAACTCCCGTGACACCGAGCGCATCAGCTTGTCGCGGCCGGCCAGGAAGGTTTCCCCGGTCCGCCCCAGACCGTCCTCCTCCCACTGGCGGTCCCCGGTCATCACATGGTTGATCTCTTCCGGCCGCAGCTGTAGCGCCAGGGCGCCGTGTATGCCGCCGGTATCGCCGATCGGAGTCAGGACCCACGGCGTTGGCACGCCATAGGCCGGGGCGTACGACTCGAAGTCGGTGATGAACACCTGATCCACCGAAGTGGCCTGCATGGCCTGCCGGTAGGCGTCGGCGAAGTTCGTGGTCCGGTAGTAACCGGTGAGCAGGTTGGCGCCTAGGTCGATTCCCTTCACGGCCGAGTAGACGATGTTGCCGTTGGTGTCGATCAGCATGATGTCGTCAAATCCGAAGCGATCGGCGAAGTCGGCGAAGAAGTTCTGGTATTGCGCGTTATGCGCCGACCACGCGCTGGGATCTCCGGCCGACTGGATCCTGGCCGACTTCTCGAAGTCGCCCTGAGCCGGAACCATGTAGAGGGCCTGCAGGTACGTCTGCGCGTTCGAGGTCGGTAGGTACAACTCGGGATCGGCCTTCCTTCCGGTCCCCTTCTCCAGTTCGGGGCCGAACACCGTCGAGTAGTACTTGGCGACCGCCTCCCGGGCGCCCGGCGGCAGCGGCGCCTTTTGCAGCTCGGCGAACGCGGTGCTGAACTCGCGGACGGCATTGACCGTCGTTCCGCTGTGGGTGAGGATCGCCGCCGAATCGGTGATGCTCTTGAGCCCATCGGTGATCTCGCGAGCCCGGGACTCCCGGAGCTGGGTCAGCCGCTGATACTCGGCGTTACGGATGGAACTGGTGCCGGACAGGTAGCCGATGACGCCGGCCACCAGGACCGACAGCACGCTGACCGTGAGCAGCATCAACAGCAGCTTGGACTGAAAACCCAGCGACCGCAGCCGCGCTCCGCTGGAGAACGCGTTCGACAACCGGCCCACGACAACCCCCCGTCCCGCCAGCACTCCGCTGACCGGCGGATATTAACGCATCCGACAAAACCGCTCTGCCGGGTGCCGGTGCGCTGCGACCGCCGCCCGGAGCGCCCCGGTCGATAGGATCAGGCCCATGCCGATGGCCGAAGGTGAGTCGTTTGCCGGCTACACCGTGGTGCGGTTGCTCGGTGTCGGCGGTATGGGTGAGGTTTACCTGGCCCGGCATCCCCGGTTGCCCCGCAACGACGCGCTCAAGGTGTTGCCGCCCGCGGTGACCGGCGACGGCGAATACCGCGCCCGCTTCGAGCGCGAGGCCGATATCGCGGCCACGCTGTGGCATCCGAACATCGTGGCGGTGCACGACCGCGGCGAGTTCGACGGCCAACTGTGGATCGCGATGGACTACGTCGACGGCACCGACGCCGCGGAACTGCTGCGCAGCTATCCGCACGGCCTGCCGCAGCGCGATGTCCTCGAGATCGTCACCGGCGTCGCCGAGGCCCTCGATTACGCCCACCAGCGTCACCTGCTGCACCGGGACGTCAAACCCGCAAACATCCTGCTCGCCAGGCTGGAGTCGGGTGAGCAGCGGATCCTGTTGGCGGACTTCGGCATTGCCCGCTGGGAAGATGACGCGAGCGGTTTGACCCAGACCAACATGACGGTCGGTACGGTGTCCTACGCCGCGCCGGAGCAGCTGATGGGCCGCGACATGGACGGCCGCGCAGACCAGTACGCGCTGGCCGCGACGGCCTACCACCTACTGACCGGGGCGCCGCCGTTCCAGCACTCCAACCCGGCGGTGGTGATCAGCCAGCACCTGACGGCCCAGCCGCCCAGCCTGGCCGCCCGCCGCCCGGAACTGGCCAACCTCGACCCCGCGCTGCGCCGGGCGCTGTCCAAGGAGCCCGCGGACCGCTACGAGCGCTGCGCGGACTTCGCCAACGCGCTCGCCCGGCACATCTCGATGCCGTCCTCGGGCGATGTCGGCACCGACCCGAACGCCACCCGGCGGACGCCGATCGCCGACGCCGCGCCGCTCGGCGGCGAGCCGCGGCCCGCGCGTCGGGCAGCGTGGCTGCGGCCGCGGGTGCTGCTGCCGGTTCTGCTCGGGGTGCTGCTCATCGGCGCGATCGCCTTCGTCGCCGGCCGGTTCCGCGGCGAGCACGTCGAGGCCCAGGATCTGCGCGACACCACCACCCGGGCGTCGGGTTCGGTGGCCCCGCCCGTGATCCCCCCGCCCACGACGACCCAGACCACGAGCACCACGACGCCGACCACCGTGACCACCAGCACCACCACCGACACGGTGACCGCGACGGCCGCTCCGGCCGCGGCGGTCGTCGGCGCCCGGTGCGGCGAACCGGGTGCCACCGGGGTCACGGCGGACGGCGCCACGGTGTACTGCACCCAACTGCAGTACACGAACCGCTACCTGTGGTCGGTGCACCAGGACCAGATCCCAAACCCGGTGGTGACGTCGCCGCCGCTCACCGCGCCGACCTCGGAGGACGAATCGCCGGTGCGCATCTGCATGCAGGAGACCGGGCACTCCCGGCTGCGCTGCGCCGCCGACATCCTGCGGGGCAACGGCGGCTGAGCCGGGGCAATACCGGCGTGAACTGGCCGGATGCGCCAGTGAAACGTCCGGGGGTGATCGCGGCGATATGCCTGAATAGGGCGTTCGGCCGCGCCTTCGAGGTCTCGCCATCCGGTCGGTTGCGCTATCTTCGACGAGAAGAAATGACGGAGGTCGTAGTGAAGAAGCTCCCCCTGGTGGCCGCGGCCGCTATCGCGGCCGGCGTGGCCGGTGCGGTGCTCGGTATGGCGCCCAGCAGCGCCGACCCCGACGACAACAACATCGCCAACGTGACCGGTGAGCCCTACGGCAAGGCGGTGGCGATTCTGCGCGCCATGGGCTACAAGACGGTGTTCGGTGGCGCGGTGGGCGGCGACGTGCCCCAGTCCCAGTGCGTGGTCTCGAGCCAGAAGATGATCGCGGGCGGCAGCAACAACGGAGCCATCAGCAGCAACGGGCCCACGAACAGAGCGAAGATGCAGCTGATGCTGGACTGCACCGAGAAAGCCCAGGAGTCCCTCAACCAGGGCCTCGGACCCGCGCCCGCCGGCCGGGCTCCGGCGCAGGGCGGGGCCGGCGCTCCGGCCGGCGCCCCCGGTATCGGTACCGGCGACGGCGGCAGCCGCCCGACGCCGGGCGCGCCCGGCACGGTGACGGTGGTCCCCACCCAGGTGGGCTGACGATCCCGGGGGGATGCATGCTGCGGCCAGAGCGCTTCGAGCACGAACTCGATCCCGGCCCGGTCCAGATCCAGGCGCGCAAGGTCGCGTTCGACGTCTCCGGCGTGTCGCTGCATTGGATTCCGGGGCATCCGGTCGCCTCGCACATGATCAGCCTGCTCAACGTCGTCCTGCCGGCGGCCGAACGGTGGTTCGTCGCGACCTACAACGAGGCGCTGCCACTGGTGCGCGACCCCCGGCTGGCCGAGGACATCCGCGGGTTCATCGGCCAGGAGGCGACCCACGCCGACACCCACCAGAAGATCC
This sequence comes from Mycobacterium sp., assembly GCA_020438785.1. GTDB lineage: Bacteria > Actinomycetota > Actinomycetes > Mycobacteriales > Mycobacteriaceae > Mycobacterium. The sequence goes on from JAGQTW010000291.1 coordinate 6,202, forward strand.
TGCAGGACTTCATGGTCGCCCGCGGCGCCGACGTCGAACCGCTGCTGCGTCAGGTGGATTACGTGTTCAGCCGCGTGCTCGCACCCAGCACCGCCGCCGATCCCAATCGGCGGCTCAACCACCTGTGCGACCGGTTGTGGCTGATCGCGGCGATCGAGCACTACACCGCGGTACTCGGGGACTTCGCCCTGAACTGCGCGTGGGACGACCACGGCGCCGACCCGACCGTGGTCGACGTGTTCAGGTGGCACGGCAGTGAGGAAGTCGAGCACCGCAACGTCGCCCACGACGTCGCCGTCCACTTCCACGACAGCTACCTCGACCGCATCCGGTCGATGGGCCTGGCGGTGGCGCTGATCATCGGCTTCTTTCAGCGCGGCGTCTGGCACCTCTGCCGCACCGACCCCGAGGCCGACATCAGCTGGTGGCGCATGCAGCGCATGCGGGTCCGGGACTCCCGGCTGCGGTTGCTGCCCACCTACCGGCAGCTGATCGGCACCTCGACGCTGAGCTACCTGCGGCCCGGCTACTCGCCGGAGGACGTGGGGTCGACCGCGCAGGCCGTCGCGTATCTGGCCAGCTCCCCCGCCGCCCGCGCCGCGCAGCTGTGATGGGCCGGCATCGGCTGCGCGGGCTGCCGCCCACCCCCTCCGGCCGGTATCGCCATGACCTGCTGCTCGGGCTGACGGATGTGGCCCTCACCGCCATGTGGACCGCGAGCGGGGTGATCCGCAGGCCGGCGCTACCGGAACCGCGGGCGGCGAGGTGGCCGCTGACGGTGGTGGACCGCCGAATGGTCGCCCGGGACGAGAACGTGGTCGCGCTGACTCTGGCCGCTCCCGACCGCGCCGCCGTGCCGCCCTGGCATCCCGGCTCGCACCTGGACATCCATCTGCCCAGCGGCCGGATCCGGCAGTACTCGCTGTGCGGCGAGCCGGGCCTGCGTAGCGCCTACCGCATCGCGGTGCGCCGCATCCCCGACGGCGGCGGGGGCTCGATCGAGGTGCACGAAGGGCTGGACGTCGGGGGCACCGTCAGCACCGGCGGGCCGCGAAACGCCTTCCCGTTCGCCGTCCCGGGCTACGGTTCACCGGCGCGGCGGGTGCGGTTCGTCGCCGGCGGGATCGGCATCACCCCGATCCTGCCGATGCTGGCACTGGCGGACCGGTTGGGTGTGGACTGGTCGATGGTCTACACCGGCCGCAGCCTCGACAGCATCCCGTTCCTCGACGAGGTGCGTAGGTTCGGCGACCGGGTGCGGATCCGCACCGACGATGTGGACGGGGTGCCCGACGCCGACGATTTGTTGGGCGCGTGCCCGGACGCCACCACCGTCTACGCGTGCGGGCCCGCGCCGATGCTGACCGCCGTGCGCCGGCGGCTGGCCGGGCGCGACGACGTCGAACTGCACTTCGAGCGGTTCGCGGCGGCCCCGGTGGTGGACGGGGCCGAATTCACCGTCACTGCGGCTGGTTCGGGGCGCAACGTCACCGTGGCGCCGGACGAGACTCTGCTGGCCGCCCTGCAGCGCGCAGGCGTCGCGGCCCCGTACTCGTGCCGGCAGGGATTCTGCGGCACCTGCCGCGTCCGTGCCCTGGAAGGTGTTGTGCAGCATCGGGATACGTTGCTCACCGAACCCGAGCGGGCCGACGGGATGATTCTGACCTGCGTGTCGCGCGCCGCCGGGGGCGAACACCTGGTGCTGGACCTGTAGCCCCTCAGTCGGCCCGGGGCATCGGGATGCCCTCGCTCGCCGAGAACCTGGCGTCCTCCTGGC
>JAGQTW010000292.1 GCA_020438785.1 Mycobacterium sp.
GGATCTGGTCGGTGTGCAGGTCGACCGAGACGATGCGGTCCGCGCCGGCGGTCTTGAACAGGTCGGCAACCAGCCGGGCCGAGATGGGCTCGCGGCCGCGGTGCTTCTTGTCCTGGCGGGCGTACGGATAGAACGGCAGGATCGCGGTGATCCGCTTGGCGCTACCCCGCTTGAGGGCGTCGATCATGATCAGCTGTTCCATCAGCCACTTGTTCAGCGGCGCCGGATGGGACTGCAGGACGAAGGCGTCGCAGCCGCGCACCGACTCGTCGAAACGCACGAAGATCTCACCGTTGGCGAAGTCCCGTGCGGTCTGCGCGGTGACCTCGACGTCGAGTTCCTTGGCGACCTGGTCGGCGAGTTCGGGGTGCGCGCGGCCCGAGAAGAGCATCAGGTTCTTGCGGTTGTCGGTCCAGTCCGTGCCCACTGTGTTGCCCTTGCCGGTCGGGGATCGATACGGGGCAATCGTACGGTGCGCCGTCGCCGGGTTACCAGAAAGGCAACAACTGGCGACGGGTCACCGCGCGTTCAGTTCGGGGTGTCGCCCGCCTGCTCGGCCCGTTTCGCGGCCTCGGCGGCCTTGGCGGCCGGGCTGCCGGGACGCTTGTTGATCACCCAGTCTTCGATGTTGCGCTGCGATCCTGCGGAGATCGCCAGCGCCCCGGGCGGCACGTCCTCACGCAGCACGGTGCCCGCGCCGGTGTACGCGCCGTCGCCCACGGTCAGCGGGGCGACGAACATCGTGTCCGAGCCGGTGCGCACGTGCGAGCCGACGGTGGTGCGGTTCTTGTTCTCGCCGTCGTAGTTGACGAACACGCTGGAGGCGCCGATGTTGCTGTGCTCGCCGATGTCGGCGTCGCCGACGTAGGTCAGGTGCGGCACCTTGGTGCCCGCGCCGATGGTGGCGTTCTTGGTCTCGACGAAGGTGCCGATCTTGCCCTCGACGCCCAGCTGCGTGCCGGGCCGCAGATAGCTGAACGGTCCGACCGTCGCCCGCTCGCCGATCACCGACAGCTCGCCATGGGTACGGACCACGGTGGCGCCGTCGCCGACCTCCATCGAGGTCAGCGTGGTGTCCGGGCCAATGGTGCAGTTCGCGCCGATCTCGGTAGGCCCCAGCAGTTGGGTGCCGGGATGGATGACGGTGTCCCGTCCGATCGCGACGTCGACGTCGATCCAGGTGGTCACCGGGTCGATGACGGTGACGCCGGCCCGCTGGTGGGCGGCGACGATACGGCGGTTGAGTTCGCGGGCCAGGTCCGACAGCTGGACCCGGTCGTTGACGCCGGCCACCAGGGCGTGGTCGTCGACGTGCTTGGCGTGCACGGCCTGGCCGTCGGCCCGCACGATCGCGATGACGTCGGTCAGGTACAGCTCGTGTTGGGCGTTGTCCGACGACAGCCGGCTCAGCGCGGAGCGCAGCGCGCCGATGTCGAAGGCGTAGATGCCCGCGTTGACCTCGCGGATGGCCCGCTGCTGCGGGGTGGCGTCGGCCTCCTCGACGATCGCGATGACCTCGCCGTCCTGCGTGCGCAGGATCCGGCCGTAGCCCGTCGCGTCCGGCAGCGTCGTGGTCAGCACGGTCACCGCGGCCGGCTCACCGCTGTGCGCCTCGATCAGGGCGGCCAGCGTGTCGGCGTCCAGCAGCGGGATGTCGCCGGAGGTCACCACGACGACGCCGGCGAAATCGTCCGGCAGCGCGGACAGCCCGCACAGTGCGGCGTGCCCGGTGCCCAGCTGCTGCTCCTGCACGGCCAGCTCGATGGGCCTGCCCAGCTGCTCGGCCAGCTCACCGACCACCGGGCCGATGCGTTCGCGGTCCTTGCCGAGCACCACGACAAGGTGGGCGGGCGCGACCTTCGCGACGGCATGCAGGGCGTGCGAGATCATGCTGCGTCCGCCGAGGCCGTGCAGCACCTTGGGAATGTCGGAGCGCATCCGGGTGCCGGCGCCCGCGGCCAGTATCAGGACCGCCGCCTCGCTGTGTGTGGTCACCGGACCTCCCCAGTGTGCGGTTTCGTACGCGCCACGCCGTTCACACCGTATGAGACTGCACAGTCGCGTTCTGTCGCTCGCCAAGAGCTCGCTCTTCGCGGTCTGTCGCCCGCCAAGAACTCGCTCCGTCGCCAGGACTCGAACCTGAACTATCTGAACCAAAATCAGAGGTGCTGCCGATTACACCACGACGGACTGGCTGAAATGTCCGCCTGAGACTTTAGTGCAAGGCCGGCAAGACCCCCGGCGGCCGGGGAATAGGCTGGCAGCCGTGGCAGCACCGGAAAAGGAGCCGCGCGCACCCCGCGCGCGGATGACGGGCACCGAGCGTCGTCATCAACTGATCGACATCGCCCGGTCGCTGTTCGCCGAGCGGGGCTACGAGGGCACCTCCATCGAGGAGATCGCCCAGCGTGCCGGGGTCTCCAAGCCGGTCGTCTACGAACACTTCGGCGGCAAGGAGGGCCTCTACGCCGTCGTGGTCGACCGGGAGATGTCGGCGCTGCTGGACGGCATCACCTCGTCACTGACCAACAACCGGTCCCGGGTGCGGGTCGAGCGGGTGGCCCTGGCGCTGCTGACCTATGTCGAGGAACGCACCGACGGCTTCCGGATTCTGATCCGTGACTCCCCGGCGGCCATCAGCTCGGGCACCTACTCCAGCCTGCTCAACGACGCGGTCAGCCAGGTCGCCTCGATCCTGGCCGGTGATTTCGCCCGCCGGGGCCTGGATCCGGAGCTGGCACCGCTGTACGCGCAGGCCCTGGTCGGCTCGGTGTCGATGACGGCGCAGTGGTGGCTGGACACCCGCGAGCCGAAGAAGGAAGTGGTGGCGGCCCACCTGGTGAACCTGATGTGGAACGGGTTGACGCACCTCGAGGCCGACCCTCAGCTGGAAGCCGACTGACACCGGTCAAACGCGGCCAGCCGCAACGGCTTCGGTGACGCCACCTAGGATGGAACCACCATGACCTCGCCGGGGCACCCGTCTGCCCAGACCCCGATAGCCGGGCTGGTCGATCTGGCGCTCACCGCGCCGGTGTTCGCAGAACTCGCGCAGCGCGCCGCCGCGCGCCCCGCCGAACTCGCCCTCGTCGGCCCGGCCAGTGCACAGCTGTACGCGACCTGCGCGCTGGCCCGCGGCGGCCCGCTGCTGGTGGTGACCGCCACCGGTCGCGAGGCCGACGACCTCACCGCCGAACTGCGTGGGGTGTTCGGCGATGCCGCGGCGCTGTTCCCGTCCTGGGAGACGCTGCCGCACGAGCGGCTGTCCCCGGGGGTTGACACCGTGGGCGCGCGGCTGATGCTGCTGCGCCGGCTGGCCCACCCCGACGACCCGGGGCTGGGCCCGCCACTGCGGGTGGTGGTGACCACCGTGCGCTCGCTGCTGCAGCCGATGG
>JAGQTW010000025.1 GCA_020438785.1 Mycobacterium sp.
CCGTCGGCCTGCAGCACGTCGCAATCGACGGCGATGGTGTTCTCGCCCAGCGCCGCCAGGTCGATGCACGCCCGCAGCGAACGCCCGACCAGGCGGCTGATCTCCTGGGTGCGCCCGCCGAGGCGGCCCTTGACCGACTCGCGGTCCGAGCGGCTGTGCGTGGCGGCGGGCAGCATCGCGTACTCGGCGGTCAGCCAGCCCTGCCCGGAACCCTTGCGCCAGCGCGGCACCCCTTCGGTGACGCTGGCGGTGCACATGACGCGGGTCTGGCCGAACTCGATCAGCACCGAGCCGGCCGGGTTGGAGGTGAAGCCGCGGGTGATGACCACCGGGCGCAGTTCGTCGTCGAGCCTGCCGTCTTGTCGTCGGGACACCCGGCAACCCTAACGCGGCCACGACCAAGCGCGTCCCCTCCATGCCCACGGTGCGTGGAGTGCACGCTGTACCGGCGTGTCAGCGCACCGACACGCACGCTCGCGACTAGACGGTCAAGGCGACGCCCTCAGGCGCGCCGGACGTCGATGTTCTCGCCGCAGACCACGGCGTGCACCGGACCGTCGAACTCGGCCTTGGCTTCGCTGATGACGTCCTCGCGGGACGTCCACGGCGGGATGTGGGTCAACAACAACTCCCCCACCCCGGCCAGCTTTGCCATCCGACCGGCCTCGGTGCCCGACAGGTGCAGGTGCGGCGGCCGCTCCGGGGCATGGGTCCAGGACGCCTCGCACAGGAACACGTCGGCGCCGCTGGCCAACTCGACCAGCGAATCGCACACTCCGGTGTCCCCGCTGTAGACCAGCGTCGCGCCGCTGGGATCGGTGATCCGCAGCCCGTAGGACTCGGTGGGGTGGGTGACCAGTCGCGGCAGCACGGTCAGGGCGCCGAACCGGACGGCCTCGCCGTCGCTCCAGTGCCGGATGTCGAAGATGTCGGAGAAGTCGTCGAGCTCGCCGCCCACCGGCGAGGACGCGGCCGCCAGCCGCGACCAGGTGTCGCTGGGCCCGTACAGGATCCCCTGGCCCTTGGCGGGCGTCGGGTGATAACGCCGCCACACGAACAGCCCTGGCAGATCCAGACAGTGGTCGGCGTGCAGGTGCGACAGCAGGATGTGCACCTCGTTGGGATCGGCGTAGCGCTGCAGGGCCCCCAGGACGCCGCCCCCGAAATCGAGCACCAGCGGCGGGGTGTCGGGTGCGGTCAGCAAGTATCCGGACGCCGGCGAATCAGGCCCGACAACGCTGCCGGAGCAACCGAGGATGGTGATTCGCACAGCCACCAGCTTGCCATGCCCGCAACCCCTGAGAGGAAAACATCACCAGTTTGCTCGGGAGATCCTCGGGAGATCATTGCTGGGCGCTGAGGTGGCGCGCGACCGGCTGCACACCGGTGATCGACGGGCCGAGGAAACGCGTCGCCAGCGCGGTGAATGCTTCTGGATCACCGGTCGCTTCGAACACCCGGGTGGCGCCGACGGCGACCGGATCCTCGGGGTGGGGGCGCAGCAGGTCGCGCTCGGTGAGCACCCGCAGCAGATCCTTGGCGGTCTCCTCCGCACTGGACACCAGCGTCACGGTGTCCCCCATCGCGAGCTGGATGATGCCGGACAGCAGCGGGTAGTGCGTGCAACCGAGCACCAGGGTGTCGACCTCGGCACGCTGCAGCGGCTCCAGATACGCCTCGGCCAGACCCAGCACCTGCCGCCCGCTGGTGACCCCGCGTTCGACGAAGTCGACGAACCGCGGACAGGCCACCGCGGTGACCTCGACGTCGCGGGCGGCGGCGAACGAGTCCTGGTAGGCCCCCGAGGCGATGGTGGCCTGGGTACCGATGACGCCGATCCGTCCGGTGCGGGTGGTCGCCACCGCCCGGCGCACCGCGGGCAGGATCACCTCGACGACCGGCACGTCGTACCGTTCCCGGGCATCACGCAGGCACGCCGACGAGGCCGTATTGCAGGCGATGACCAACGCCTTGACCCCACGGCCGACCAGATCGTCACCGATCGCGAGCGCGTGGGCGCGAACCTCGGGAATGGTCAGCGGACCGTATGGGCCGTTGGCGGTGTCACCGACGTAGATGATGTCCTCGTCGGGCAACTGGTCGATGATCGAGCGCGCGACGGTCAGCCCGCCGACGCCGGAGTCGAAGATGCCGACGGGCGCGAACCGATCGCTCATGACGGCAGGCCGGGTAGCTGGCCGGTCTTCTTGCGCTCCCGGGCCTTGCGCTCCGGGCCGGACAACCAGTACGCGGCCAGCACGCCGGCGATGGCCCCGCACAGGTGCCCCTGCCAGGACACACCGACCGTTCCCGGTAACACGCCGAACAGGATGCCGCCATAGACGAACAACACGACGATCGACGTGACGATCCACCAGATGTGCCGGGTGAACCAGCCGAACACCAGCAGGAAGGTCAGCCAGCCGAAGATGAGGCCGGATGCGCCGATGTGGTTGACCGTGCAGTGGACGCCGACATAGGGGCAATGCGCACCGACGCTGCCGATCAGCCAGGTGCCGAAGCCGCCGACCACCCAGATGATGGCGGTGGCCCAGATGAACCGGGACATGCCGGCCAGCGTCACCAGGAAGCCGAGCACCAGCGCGGGCACCGTGTTGGCGATCAGGTGCGGCCAGCCGCCGTGCAGCAGCGGCGCGAAGAGGATGCCCCAGAGTCCATCGGTCTCCAGCGGCCGGATGCCGTTGCGATCCAGCGAATGCCCGGAGAGCTGGTCGATGATCTCGATGATGTAGAGCAGGGCAACGAACGACAGGATGGTGGCGCCGCCGACCTTCCAGGCGGGCGACTTGTCCTTCGGCGGCGGGCTCCCCGGATAGCCCAACGGCTGGTTCATCCGCTACCCGTCCTCCGATGTCATCGCCCAGAGCTGGCCTTCCAGCGCCTCCTCGGCTTCATCCAGGCTACCGGCGCGTGGCGAACGCCCCGGGCAACATGTCGCGATAGGTGGGTATTCCGGCCGCCGACTGGGCGGCGAGCACCGCGACCAGCACCGCCCGCGCCAGACAGTCGGCCCCGGCGGCGCCGAGTGTCGCGACCAGCTTGGTCTCCGGTGACATCGCCGCCGGGGTGTCGGGATCCGGCGCGACCTCGACCCGGCCGGTCGCCAACGCGAACACGGTGTCGCCGTCCAGCGGGGTGTGGGCCGGCCGGATGGTGTGGGCGAGCCCGTCCTGCGCGGCCACGGCGAACCGGTTGCAGCCCGCTGGGCTGAGTGCGGCGTCGGTGGCGACCACCGCGATCGTCGTGTTCAGCGGGTTGAGTTCGGCGTCGCGCGCGGCGAGCGCGGCGATCTGCTCGGCGGGGGGCGCCACTAGCCCGAACTCATCGATCAGATGGGCCATCCAGGGCAGACCGGTGGCGGGGTCGACGACGTTGCCGGCCGAGTTCACCGCGACGATCGCGCCGACCGTCACCCCGGAATCCAGCTTCGCTGAGGCGGTGCCCAGTCCGCCCTTGAGCACGCCGGCCCGCGCGCCGACCCCCGCGCCCACCGTGCCCACCGCGACCCGGCGACCCACGGACTGCGCGGCCCGGTAACCGAACTCGGCGGTCGGCCTGCACGCCCAGCCGCCCACCGGTAGATCGAAAATCACCGCGGTCGGAACGATCGGCACCACACCGCCGTCCATCTGCACCCCGCGACCCTGCTCCTCGAGCCAGGTCATCACGCCGTCTGCGGCGGCGAGGCCGTAGGCGCTGCCCCCGGTGAGCACGACCGCGTCGACCTCCCGAACACTCTCGGCGGGACCGAGCAGGTCGGTCTCGCGGGTGCCGGGCGCGCCGCCGCGGACGTCGACAGCACCGACGGTGCCCGGGGGTGCCAGGACGACGGTGCTGCCGCACGCCCACCCCGAACCCAGGGCCGCATCCGGGTCCAGGCGGTGGTGGTGGCCGACCAGGATGCCGTCGACGTCGGTGATCGCGCCCGGGTTCATCGGATGGGCTTACCCATCAAGCCGAGAACCAGGTACTCCTGCAGCACGGTCAGCCACTGGTAGACGTCGAGGTGCCCGGCCAGCGGATGGTCGTCGGGCAGTCGGTCCGGCCCCTCCGGGCCGATCTCGAGCATCGTGCCCAGCGCCAGCCGGACGTCGTTGACCGCGGCGATCCAGGCGTTGGCGTCGCCCTCGGTCAGCTCGAACCGCCCGCCATCGGCCGGCAGGGTGTCCAGAAGGCGTTGGGCCGCAGCACGTTTGGCGTCGATGATGTCGGGCTCGTGCAGGCTGCGCAGCGCCCCGTTGAGGCTTTCGGCGGCCGCCGATCCGGCCGGATGGTCGCGCTGCGGTTTGAAGAAGTCCGGCAGCAGCCGACGCATTGTCGCGTCCTCGGGTGGTTGGGCGTTTCCGGTGCGGATACCGGTGATCTGCTCGAGCGGGTCCGACGGCGCCGCCGACTCCCGCTCGTCGAACATGCCCTGCACCGAGGTCACCATGTTGCGCAGCAGGGCGCACTCGTGCGGGGCCAGGGCGGAGCGGAACCGCGGACCGTCAGCGGTCTCGACCCGTTTCCACTTGCGCACGGTGCCTACCTGACCGACGGCGGGTGGCCGCGGCTCAGCGATCCTGCTGCATGGTGGCCCACAACCCGGCGGCGTGCAGCTTGGTCACGTCGACCTCCATCGACTCCCGGCTGCCCGCCGACACCACCGCCTTGCCCTCGGTGTGCACCTGCATCATCAGTTTGGTGGCGTGCGGTTCGCTGTAGCCGAAGAGCTTCTGGAAGATGAACGTCACGTAGTTCATCAGGTTGACCGGGTCGTCCCAGACGATGGT
>JAGQTW010000026.1 GCA_020438785.1 Mycobacterium sp.
GCGGCAGGGGGGCATGTGCTGCACGAGTCGACGGCCTGGTCGGCCGCCCTCGGGGTGGTGATGCTGGCGGCGGCGATCCGGCCGGCGATGGCAGGCGGACTGGCGTGGGTGCTGGTGAGCTTTGCGGCCTTCCTGGCGCTCTACGAGATCATCGACACCGACGAGGGCCGGATCACGATCGACCGGCCGCTGACCCACCTTCCGGTGGTGGTCGGCGCGGTGATGGCGCTGCTGGTGTGGCGGCGGGATCGCCCGGACGGTCCGCGGCCCGACCGGACCGGGTTGGGCGATGCGGACGATATCGTGCTGCCGGACAACGCCTCTCGGGGCCGCCGACGCAGCCACCTGCGGTCGGCCGACGGCTCCGCCGCCTGAGCCGGCTAGAGCATCACGGCGAACATGATCGCCATGCCGGTTGCCATTGCCAGCTGACAGAGAATGCCGACGGTCGAGTGCGACTCGTCGCTCGACGATTGCACCCGCGCGGTGACGAAGCGATAGAACCAGAACACCGCCGCCGCGGCGAAGCCGGCGGCGCACACCCAGTTCAGCATTGCGACCCAGCTCGCGGGACCGGCACCGGCGTGCCCCGACGAACCGGGCATGTCCATCCCGGGCATGCCCGGCATCGACGTCCCGGACGTGGCGGCGGTCGGTGCCGGCTCCTCCCGCCGGGGCAGGGGCAGGCCCCCCATGGCCGCGTACATCCAGGCCATCGCCAGCATCATGAAGGTGTGGTAGCCGTTCGCCACCCGATGCTCGGACGCGCGGACGGTGACGACCAGAAACCAGACGGCGGCCGCGAGGAAGAAGATCATCGGCGCCCGGCTCGGGAGGTCGGCACCGCGGGGCCAGGCCATCACCGCCATCGCGACGGCCATGATCGCATGCAGGGCGTGGCTGACCAGGCCGGTGGCCGAGTGGCGATTCCTGGCGATCGCGGCGACACACACCCCGGCGCTGAAGACGAACAGCGCCGTGACCAACCACCTCAGGGTGAGGTCTGCGATCATCGGGTCAACTCGCTGCGCAGTGGACGTGTTGTCACGGTGGATTAGTGGCGGGCGGTCGGCGGAAAGTTCCCGCCGCGCCGCGGAGCAGCATAGGGCGTCTCTAGACTCGGCACCTATGACCCCGGCACGCAGCATCGATTCGCCGCCGCGGCGCGCCGCGTGGACGCTGCCGGCCGGTTACGCGGTGGCCGCGGTAGCCGTGACCGCGTACCTGGCGTCGGGCCTCGTCCCCGTCACCGCGGCGACCGTGCCGGTGGCGCTCGGCCACTTCACCGCGGGGTTTGCCGGGGCAGTCTGCCTCGGCGGGCTGGTGCTGATCCTCATCACAGCGCGGCCGGACGCGGCCGGGATCCTTGACCCGTCGGCATTCCGTGCACACCTGGTGGTGGAACGGCTGGCGCTGGTGTGGTTCGGCGCGGCGGTGCCGATGGTCGCGGTGCAGGCCGCGGCCGACGCCGGCGTGCCAGTGACCCGGATGCTCAGCGAGGGCGGGTTCGGCGCGGGTATCGGTGCCTCGGAGACCGCGCGGGCCTGGATCGTAGTCGCGACGGCAGCGGCGGTCATGGCGGTGTGCTCCAGACTGACGGTGCGCTGGGAGTGGCATCTCCCGCTGCTGATTCCGGCCGTGGTCGGGGTCGTCGCCCTCCCGGTGACCGGCGGCGCGGGTGAGGGACCGGACCACGACTACGCGACCAGCACCGTGATCGTGTTCGCGATCGCCGTCTCGGTGTGGGCCGGCCTGCGGATGGTCGCCGCGGTGGCCCCGCCCGACGCCGTGGTGCACGGTCGCGTCCGCGTCGCGGGTCTCGGCGCCGCCGCGGTGGCATTGCTCTACGGGATCGCGCTGGTGGTGCTGCGGGTGGGACTGGAGAATCTGACGACGGCCTACGGCTGGCTGGCGATTACCGGCGGCGCGGCACTGGTCGCAGGCCTGATCTCGGATGCCGCCGCGGCGCGGGGCAAGAGCACAGACCCCGGGCCCGTCGGCGCCGCTGTCACGGCGCTGGCAACCCTGGCGGCGCTGTCGCTGATGGCGGTTCAGACCGCACCCGTGCTGCTCGCCACCCGGCCGACCGTCTGGGACGTGCTGCTGGGTTACGAGTTGCCCGGCGCGGTGACGCCGTGGCGGCTGCTGAGGGTCTGGCGGTTCGACACCTTCCTCGGCGTCGCGGCCCTCGCCCTGGCCGCCGTCTATCTCTACGGCGTATGGCGGTTGCGCCGGCGCGGTGACGGCTGGCCGGTGGGCAGGACAGTGTCCTGGCTCGCCGGCTGCGCAGCCCTGTTGCTTGCCACCAGCTCCGGCGTGCGGTCCTACGGATCGGCCATGTTCAGCGTGCACATGGTGGAGCACATGACGCTGAACATGTTCGTCCCGGTGCTACTCGTGCTGGGCGCACCGGTCACCCTGGCGCTGCGGGTCCTGCCGAGCGCCGCGCCGGGCGCGCCCCCGGGGCCGCGGGAATGGATTGTGCGCGCGGTGCATTCACCGTTCACGGCGTTCCTGTCGAATCCGATCACCGCGTTCATGTTGTTCGTCGGCTCGCTGTATGCGGTGTACTTCACCCCGTTGTTCGACACCTTCGTGCGCTACCACTGGGGCCACGAATTCATGGCGCTGCACTTCCTGATCACCGGCTACCTGTTCTACTGGGGCATCATCGGTGTCGACCCCGGTCCGCGCCGGCTGCCCTTCCTCGGCAGGCTCGCATTGTTGTTCGCCATCATGCCGTTTCATGCGTTCTTCGGCATCGCGATGATGACGATGGAGTCGACCGTGGGTGGGAACTTCTACCGCGGCCTGGCCCTGCCGTGGGTGTCGGACATCAACGCCGATCAACACCTCGGCGGCGCGATCGCGTGGGGTTCGAGCGAGGCGCCGCTGCTGATGGTGGTGATCGCCCTGGTGGCGCAGTGGGCCCGTCAGGACCGCCGTACCGCGGTCCGCTCGGACCGGCACGAGGACGCCGGCTATGACGATGACCTGGCGGCCTACAACAACATGCTGCGCGAACTGGCCCGTCACCGCAGCAACGAGTAGTTCCCTTCCTCGGCCAGGGCGGCCTGCACCTCATCGTCACCGAGCGGCTCGGCGGCCTCGACGTGTACCGTCGACGCGCCCTTGGGCTCGAGGTCGACCGACACCCGCTGCACCCCCGGAAGGGCGCCGATCGCCTCGGTCACGTGCTTGACGCAACTCTGACAGCTCAGCCCCGTGACGGAGAACGTCTGGCTCATGGCGGTTTTCACCCTTCCGGTGCGGTGGTGACGCGGCCGAAGTTGCGAAGCCGCAGGCTGTTGGACACGACGAAGAACGACGAGAAGGCCATCGCGGCGCCGGCGATCAGCGGATTGAGCAGGCCGGCGGCCGCGATCGGGATGGCCGCGACGTTGTACCCGAAGGCCCACACGAGATTCGTCCGGATGGTGCGCATCGTGGCCCGGGCCAGGTCGAGGGCCTGGGGAACCGAACGCAGATCGTCCCGGACCAGGATCACGTCGGCGGCGGCGATCGCCACGTCGGTCCCCCGGCCGATCGCCAGGCCGAGGTCGGCGGTCACCAGCGCCGGGCCGTCGTTGATGCCGTCGCCGACCATGGCGACCACCCGGCCCCGATCCCGGAGCTGCTCGATGACGTCGACCTTGCCCTCGGGAAGCACCTCGGCGATGACGTCGTCGATTCCCACCTGGGCAGCCACTTCCGCTGCCGCGGTCGGGTTGTCGCCGGTGAGGAGCACCGTGCGCAGACCACGCTCGTGCAGCGCGGCCACCGCGGCCGCGGCGCTGTCCTTCACCGCGTCCGCCACCGCGACCGATCCGCAGACCACGCCGTCCACCGCCACGAAGACGACGGTCTGGCCGTCGGATTCACCGGTACGGCGCGCCGCCGCCACCGATTCGGGCACGACCCGGTCGAGTCCGATCCAACTCGGCCTGCCGACGTCGACGCGGCGTGATCCCACCATTCCGCTGACCCCGCGGCCCGGCAGCGCGCGGAAGTCCGCCACCGGATCGGGCTCACCGGCGGCCGCGAGGATCGCGGTGGCGATGGCGTGTTCGGATCCGGATTCGACGGCGGCGGCCAGTGCCAGCACCTCGTCGGACCGCCACCCGTCGGCAGCGGTCACCGCGGTGACGGCGAGATGCCCCGTGGTGAGGGTGCCGGTCTTGTCGAACACCACGGTGTCGATGCTGCGGATCGCCTCCAGCGCCCGGTAGCCCTTGAGGAAGATGCCCAACTGGGCGCCGCGTCCTGAGGCCACCATCATCGCTGTCGGGGTGGCCAGTCCCAGCGCACACGGGCAGGCGATGACCAGCACGGCAAGCGCCGCGGAGAACGCCTTGTCGGCCCCGGCGCCGGCAAGCAGCCACCCGCCGGCGGTCAGCGCCGCGATCACGAACACCGCCGGAACGAAGACGCCGGCGATGCGGTCGGCCAGCCGCTGGGCATCGGCCTTCTGCGCCTGAGCCTCCTCGACGAGCCGGACCATACCGGCGAAATGGGTGTCGGAACCGACGGCCGCCGCCTCGACGACGAGCCTGCCGTCGAGCACCACGGTCCCGCCGATCACGCTCGCGCCCGGCTCCGCCCGGGCCGGTTTCGACTCACCCGTCATCGCACTCATGTCGACGGCGGCGCCGCCCTCCACCACGAGGCCGTCGGCGGCAATGATCTCGCCGGGCCGCACGACAAAACGCTGCTGCTCCTTGAGTTCCTCTGCGGGCAGCACCATTTCGGAGCCGTCGGCGAGCAACACCGTGACGCTCTTGGCGCTCAACGCCGCCAGCGCGCGCAACGCACTTCCGGCCTTGGACTTGGCCCGCGCCTCGAAGTAGCGGCCCGCCAGCACGAACACCGTCACGCCGGCGGCGACCTCGAGATAGATGGCGTCGCTGCTCATCAGAGCCTGCCAGACGCCACGGGTCTGGCGCTGCGGGTGAGAGACGAAGATCGTTGCCAGCGACCACAGCGTCGCCGCGGTGATGCCTACCGAGATCAGGGTCTCCATGGAGGCGACGCGATGGCGCGCGTTGCGTAGCGCGACCCGGTGGAAGGGCCAGGCGGCCCAGGTGACGATCGGCAGTGCCAGCCCGGTGAGAAGCCACTGCCAGCCGGCGAAACGGGTCGAGGGCAGCACCGCGAACATCACCGACAGGTGCGAGAGCGGGACGAACAGCACCGCCGCGACCGCCAGCCGGAGCAGCAGTGAGCGGGCCGTGGCATCGTCGGGATCCGGGCCCAGGTCGGTGCCAAC
This sequence comes from Mycobacterium sp., assembly GCA_020438785.1. Lineage (GTDB taxonomy): Bacteria > Actinomycetota > Actinomycetes > Mycobacteriales > Mycobacteriaceae > Mycobacterium. The sequence continues at coordinate 5,267 of JAGQTW010000026.1, forward strand.
GGCGCGCGGCGCGGCCGCATAGCCGGCTCGCTGAACGACGTCGCACAGCTCATCGAAGGAGACCGCGTCGGATGCGTCGACGGTGGCGACCCTGGTGGCGTAGTTAACCGACGCGTGCACACCGTCGAGCTTGTTGAGCCGGTTCTCCACCCGGGCGGCGCACGCCGCGCACGTCATCCCCGAGACGTCGAGCTCGACGCGCCGGACCGGCGGCGCACCAGGCCCGCCGGCGACGGTGGTGCTCATCGTCCTCCTCGCTACGCGGCCCGAGCATGATCCTCGCCCTGACAGTCGGGCCCGACCCGTGGAAAGTTCCGAGTGTCGGGTTCGAATTTACCGGTCGGACCGCGCCCGAACCCCGCCGGGAACCTTGATCACCTAAGCTGACTCTCCGTGACCCACGAGGATCCGCTCACCACCCTGGCCCTGGCCGCCGGGCGTGGTGACCGCGCGGCCCTCGACCAGTTCATCAGGGCCACCGAGCGCGATGTGTGGCGCACCGTCGCGTTCCTGGCCGATCCCGGCAACGCCGACGACCTGACCCAGGAGACCTACCTGCGGGTGATCGGCGCGCTGCCCCGCTTCGCCGGCCGGTCCTCGGCGCGGACGTGGCTGTTGTCGATCGCCCGCCGCGTCGTCGTCGACCAGATCCGCCGCAACCAGGCCCGGCCCCGGACCACCTCACAGGTGGACCTGGAGGGCCTGCTCAACAAGCCGCACAGCGTGGCACGTTTCGAGGATGTCATCGAGGTCCGGATGCTGCTCGACGGCCTCGAGCCCGACCGCCGCGACGCGCTGGTCCTGACGCAGGTGCTGGGGCTCTCCTACGACGAAGCCGCCGAGGTCTGCGGCTGCCCGCTGGGAACCATCCGCTCGCGGGTGGCTCGCGCACGTAGCGACATGATCGCCGCCGCCCGACGGGACGACCTCACCGGCTGATTGCGGGAACTGCAACCCCCCACCGCGCGACTAGTGATCAGAAGCGCGAGCCATCTGGAGGGCTGTAGTGGTCACTGTTGAGCGTGAACCCGTCGAACGGGACGAACGTCGCGGCCAAGCCGCCATCCTGCGGCGCATCTGGCGACTGCACTTCTGGATCGGGCTCTTCGCCGCACCGGTCCTGATCCTGCTGGCCGGCACGGGCCTGATCATCCTGTACACCCAGCCGCTGGACCTGTGGCTGCACCGCGATCTGCAGGTCGTCACCCCATCGGCGTCGGCGGTCCCGCTGGACGCCCAGATCGACACCGCCCGCCGGCACGTCGACTCCACGATGGTGCTGGACGCCGTGACGCCACCGCAGTCGCCGGACCGCTCCACCCAGGTCGACTTCCTGCCCGCCGAGGAGCCGGCGGTGGGCGAACGCAACGTCACCCAGGTCTTCATCGACCCCTATACCGGCAATTACCTCGGACAACGCCACGAACTCGACGGCCTGGTCGGCTGGGCCAACCAGCTGCACCGGCTGTTCGGCAACGACGGGCCCGCCCTCTCGCTGCCGTCACTGGGACATCTGATCGCCCCCTCCGCCTACCCCGATGCCTCGATCAAGGTCGGCATCGGCAACCTCGCCATCGAGATGGCCGCGGTATGGGTCCTGGTGCTGGCCGCCACCGGCATCTACCTGTGGTGGCCGCGGGCCATCGAGAAGGGAAAGCCCCGGCTGGCCATCCGGTGGGCCAAGGGCGGTCGGATCCGGTGGCGCGACCTGCACGCCACCACCGGCATCCTGGTCTCGGTCGTGCTGATCGGCTACATCGTCTCGGGCCTGACCTGGTCGCGGTACTGGGGTGAGAACTGGCGGGCGGTGGCCGCCACGCTGACACCGCCCACCGAGATCGAGGCGCCGTCCACCCCGGCGACGGTCGGCGATTACGACCGACTCGGCCGCCGCATCGCGTGGGCCGACAAGGAGGACCCGGTCTACGCCTCGCCGGCGGCGGGCGCGACGTCAAAACCGTTGACCTTCAATGACATCGACCAGATCGCCAAGTCGGAGAACATGATTCCGGGCTACTCCATCGTGCCCCCGTCGGACAGCACCGAGGACGGTGAGACGACCTACGGCAGCTACACGGTGGTCAACCACTGGCCGCAGAAGCTGTCCGAACAGCGGACGCTGTACCTCGATCAGTTCACCGGGCAGACCATCGCCAACGCCACCGCGGACCAGGACGGCGCCCTGTCCCGGATCACCAGCTGGGGGGTCAACACCCACATGGGCGCCCAGTACGGCGTCTTCACCCGGATCCTCGCCACCGTCTTCTGCCTGGGCCTGCTGACCAGCACCGCCACCGCCACCATGATGTGGTGGAAGCGACGTCCCACCGGAACCGCGGGCCTGCCGGGGCGCAGCAGTGCGGACCTGCGGTCGAACACCCCGCGTCGCGCAGTCATCGCGATCGGCGTCATCGCCACCGCCCTGGCGGTGCTGTATCCGTCATTCGGCGTGACGCTGGTCATCGTGCTGATCGCGGAGGCCATCGTGGAATCTCGGCGCAAGAACCGCCGGCCCGAGACCGTCGTGCCACAATCTGCGGATGACTGAGATGACCAAGCAGAGCGGCTGTCAGAACCCGAACTGCACCTGTTCGCCATGCACCTGTGGGCCGGACTGCAACTGCGGCCAGCCCGCCAACGGTTGCGACAACCCGAACTGCACCTGCGTGAACTGCACCTGCGGACCCGAGTGCACCTGCGGCACCTGAGAAAATCCGGTTCCTGACTTTCGGGAACCGACCGCGTTCTCCGCGCGACTGATTGGTCAAGCACCGTAACGGCCGGCCGCGAAGGAGACGAACGGACATGGAGACGTCACGACGCCTGGGAAGCCTGGAGCGCGCGATCATGGACCAGCTGTGGGACAGCGCTGGGCCGCAGACCGTCCGACAGGTTCACCGCGCCCTGTCCGCCCGCCGACCGCTGGCCTACAGCACCGTGATGACGGTGCTGCAACGACTTGCCGTCAAGAACTTGGTGATTCAGCTGCGTGATGCACGTGCCTTCAAGTACGTCCCCAACCACCGGCGTGAAGAGCTTGTGGTCGATCTGATGATCGATGCGCTTCGCGATGCCCCGAACCGAAGCGGCCGGCAGGCGGCGCTTGTGCACTTCATCGAACGCGTCGCCGCGGAAGACGCCGACACGCTGAGGCGTGCCTTGGCCTAGCGGTACGTCGGCACGGCATCAGAGCGTTCGTGCCGAATACACTTCGCCGGATGGGTGCCACCGACCAAACTGAGTGCGCATTGGTCCAGCCGTGACGGAATCGGCCGGCGACGACCCCAAGCTGAACCGGACGCTCGGCCTGCCACTGGTCACCCTCTACGGACTCGGGAACATCCTCGGGGCCGGCATCTACGTACTGGTCGGGAAGGTCGCGGGGTTCGCCGGATCCAGCACCACCCTGGCCTTCCTCATCGCAATGGCGACCGCAGCCGTCACCGCGCTGTCCTACATGGAACTCGCGGGCCGCTACCCGGTTAGCGCCAGCGTTTCGGTCTACCTGCACCGCGCGTTCGGAAAGCGCTGGCTATCAACGATGATCGGCCTGACCATGGTCGGCGGCGGGGTCGCATCGGCGGCCGCTCTGGCGCAGGGTTTCGCGGGCTATCTGAATTCCCTTGTCCCCATTCCAACCGCCGTCGCCGCCGTCGGCCTGCTGGTGGTGCTGGGCGCGATCGCCGTCAAGGGAATCGGCGAGTCGGCGACGACGGCGGCGGCACTGACCGGCCTGGAGGTGCTGGGTCTGGTCCTGGTCATTTGGTTCGGCCGCAAGGCATTCGGGCACATCGAAGTTGCGAGTCTACTCAGGATCGATCCGGCGGTCGGCCTCGGCGGCGTCTTCGCCGGCGCCTTCCTTGCCTTCTACGCCTTCATCGGATTCGAGGACATGGTCAACGTGGCCGAAGAGGCCAAGAATCCACGCCGCACCATGCCGCTGGCCATCCTGTTCGCGCTGCTGGCTTCGACGGTCCTCTATCTGCTGGTCGTCGTCGTGTCGACGACCGTGGTCGCCTCGGCCGAACTTGCCGGCAGCGACGCACCACTCACGCTGGTGTTCGAGCGAAGCGGCGCCAGCCACGGCGTCTTCCTGAGCCTGATCGGCATGATTGCCGCGATGAACGGGGTCATCGTGCAGATCATCATGGGCTCACGAATCCTCTACGGGCTGGCCAACGAGGGCTGGATCCACCGCAGATTCGGCCGCGTGCACGGCTCATACCAAACGCCGGTAACGGCAACCCTCGTGGTTGTTGCGGCCATGATCGTCGGCGCCGCCGTATTGCCACTGGTGTCACTGGCACAGCTCACCAGCCTGCTGGTGCTCATCATCTTCACGCTGGTGAACGCCGCACTCGTCGTGATCAAGCGACGACACCGCGAACACGGCGGCTACATCGACGTTCCGGCTCCGATACCCTACCTCGGTGTGATGTTGTGCCTGGGGACACTTGTCTTCCAGGTGTTCAACTGATGGCCTACCGCGCGACGGGCGCCACCAACCGCAGAAACGCGATCTGATCGGCGACCACGGTGTCGAACAGCGGCTCGACGTACACATCGAAATGCTGACCCGGATAGCTTTCCAGCCGCGCATCAGCCATGCGGGACAACGCCTTTCGCGTTGCCGAAGTAGGACAAAGCGCATCGTCGGCCGTGACCTGGATCAGCGCCGGACACATCACCGCACCGGCGTGGCGCAACGGTGAGTACGTCCCGATCCGAAGGGCGGCGCGGGCCGCGACGGTGAGTGGGATGTCGGTGAGGGCCAACCCGTCGGCCGCGGCCATCTTTGCCACCCCGGGCCATGCGTCGGGGGTCACCATGATCGCGCGCGATCCCGGCCGACCCACCGAATCCACGTAGCGCGGCGGGCGGTGGAACAAGGCCCGCACGGTGTCCTCGAGGGCGGCGGGCAGCAGACGTGCGGCCTGGCGGACGCCGGTGGCACGGACGGCGGCGAGCCCACTGAGATGCGGTACCTGGGCGATGATGGCGGCGAGCGGTGCGCCGGTGCCGGCCAGGGTGATGACGTGGCCGCCGGACAGCGAGGTGCCCCACCCGACGACTCGTCCGGGTTCCACGCCGTCCAGGGTGCGAGCCCAGGCGATGGCGGCACGCCAGTCGTCGAGTTGGGCGGCGACATCGAGGAGTTGACGGGGCGACCCACCGCTGTCCCCGAAGTAGCGGTAGTCGAAGACCACCACCACATAGCCCGCGGAAGCGAAACGCTCGGCGTAGGCGGGCAGCCGCAGCGCGCGCACGCAGCCGAATCCGTGTGCCATCACGATCACCGGCGCTTGCGCCGCCGGTGATACCGCGGGCCTGTACACCCATGCCGCGCACGTGTCGCCACCTGAGCGGAAAGCGCCCTCCGAGCGAAGCCAGGACATGGGTCAGGCGCTGGACTTTCCCGGGTCGGCAGGTGGGAGCACCGCCTTCGGGGAGCGCCAGCCCAGGTAACCCACCACGAGGCTGGCGACGAGATAGACCGCACCGCCAACCCACAGTGACGCGGCGCTCCAGGTGTGACCCAGATAGTGCGGCCGATTGAACATCCCCGTGGCGATGCCGAAGCCGATGTTCGCATGCACCACGCCTGCCCCCGCGAGGAAGCCCGACAGGAACTTGAGTACTTCGCGCTTCCTCACGGTTGCACCGCCGCGACTGCCGGCCGCTCCGCAATCGCCGCGCCGGCGCGGAACTTGTAGATGTCGCGTTGCATGTCGTTGCCCCCTGCGCTGTGTCTTCACCCCACTGCGACATTCCTCCGGTGCCCGGTTGGAGGGAAGGGTAGAAAGTCCCGATGCCAGGACACCTGAGCGAGATGGCGTCGAGCGCGGCAGGCGGAGTAGCTTCTGAAGCGCGGGTCGGGTCCCGCGGGGGCGGCGACCGTGCAATGTCGTAGGGGCCCTCGCTCGTTGTCATCGCATGCGCCGCATACGGCGTGCTCGTCGGTTCTCCCTTCGCCGTCGCCGGGGTGGGGTCAACGGGGCAGGGTGCCGCGCAGCACGGCCAGGCGCTGTTGGTATTCCGCCTCGTCGATCTCGCCGCGGGCGAAGCGGGCCGCCAGCAGCTGCTCGGGCGACTCCCGGTGGTGCGGCGCGGGTGCGGTGATCACTCGGGTCTGGGTGCCCCCGGTGCTGAACCGGATCAGCGCGACGATCGCGACGATGATTAGGACCCAGAACAGCACCATCCCGATTGCCATACCCGCGTATCCCCATCCGCTCATGTCGTGGTCGGACCAGAACATCATGGGGTTCTCCTTCCTTCTCGACGTCAGACTGTGTAGTTCAGGGTGGTCATCATCCCGCCGTCCATGTGGTAGCCGTTGTGACAGTGCAACATCCACACGCCAGGGTTGTCCGCGACCAGCTGGACGGCGACCGTCTGCATCGGCTTGACGATGACGGTGTCCTTGCGAGCACCGGGGGTCCCGTCGGGTTTGATGACCTGAAAAGTGTGGCCGTGCAGGTGCATCGGGTGCCACATGGCGGTCTGGTTGGCGAACCTCAGGGTGGCATGCTGACCCTCGTGCACCGTCAGCGGGACGGTCCGGTCGTAGGGGCGGCCGTTGATCATCCAGTCGTAGTGCATCATCGTGCCGGATAACCGGGCCTCCAACGCGAGGTCGCTGTTGGTCGGCAGCTGGACTTGTGGTGTCGCGGTGAACATGTCGACGGTGCCGATCCGGCCGGTGAGTTCCGGCGGACGGAATGCGACCTCGGGGGCCGTCCCGGTGCCCGTGGACAGAAGCGCGCGGGCGACCGCATTCTTGCCCTCGGCCGAAGCGACCAGCGGAAACACACCGTCTCCCGCTGTCACGACGACGTCGTATCGCTCCCCCATACCGAGCAGGACGGCATCCACGTCGGTGGGAACGACCGGGAAGCCGTCGGTGTGGGTGACCGTCATCCGGTGGCCGGCCAGGGCCACCCGAAAGGCGGTGTCGGCGCCGGCGTTGATGATGCGGATCCGGATGCGCTGCCCGGGTTTTGCGGTGAACGAAGTCGCCGCGGCGGGGATGCGTCCGTTGATGACGTAGTACGGGTAACTGACATCGCCACCGTCGCCGCCGAGCAGCTCGCTGGGACCGGCGCCGCCGACGCCGGGCATGTGTCCCATGCCGCCCATGCCGGGCATCCCGGGCATGGAGCCACCGCCCATCCCCATGGAGCGCAGCCCTTTGAAGATCTGCTCGGGGCTCGTTCCCACTCCGGACGTCCAGTCGTCGAGCATCACGATCCACTCCGCGTCATAGCTTCCGGGATCGGCCGGATCATCGATGATGACCGGCACATAGAGGCCGTAATCGGTGTCCAGGCCGGTGTGCGGATGTGCCCAGTAGGTGCCCGGATAGGGCGAACTGAACCGATATGTGACCATCGACCCGGGCACGATGTTCGGGCTTGCCGGCGCGGCGCCGTCCATGTCGTTGCGGAGGGCGATGCCGTGCCAGTGCACCGACGTCGGATGATCGAGGCCGTTCCGCACGGTGACAGCGAGCTCGTCGCCGATGTTGGCCCTGATCAGCGGGCCCGGCACCTGGCCGTTGTAAGCCAGTGTGCGTGCCTTCGTCCCGCCGAGATCAATGTCGGCCGGTCCCGGGTCGAGCCGGGCGTTGACGGTCTTGCCGGTGTGCGGCCTACGGGCTTCCGCCGCGGTGACCTCACCCGCGGCGACGGTGCCACTCGAGCCGCTGGTGGTCGGGGAACGCCCGCACGCCACCAGCGCCACACCACCGAGTGCGCCGGCAGCCAGGAAGGCGCGGCGGCTCACGGCCACCGCGGAAAGCGGTTGTCGACTCATCACCGATCCCGTCGTATGAATGTCTGTCTCCACCCTGCGCCGCGGCCACCGCAGCTTTCGTGTTCGTTGTGTGAAGATTTGCTCAAGATGACGTCGGGACCTCTCGGCACGGCACGATGAAGGCATGGATGTCATACCGGCAACCCCCGGCGGCGCCGACTCGGGCTACCGTGCCCTGGTCGTCGACGACGAGAAGCCGCTGGCCGAGGTGGTTGCCAGTTACCTGCAACGCGAGCGCTTCGAGGTGACGGTCTGCCATTCCGGGGCCGCCGCCCTGGAAGTGGCACGCGACGTCGACCCGGATGTGGTGGTCCTGGACCTCGGCCTGCCGGGGATCGACGGGCTGGAAGTGTGCCGCCAACTGCGGACCTTCTCCGACGCGTACGTCGTGATGCTCACCGCCCGCGACACCGAGGTCGATACGATCGTCGGGTTGTCGGTGGGGGCCGACGACTACGTGACCAAGCCGTTCAGCCCGCGCGAACTGGTCGCCCGTATCCGGGCGATGCTGCGCCGCCCCCGCACGGTCGGTGCAGTCACCCCCGAGATCGCGACCCCGGCCCGCGTTTTCGGTCCCCTGTCGATAGAAGTCGAGAGCCGCCAGGTGTGCCTCGAGGGCGAGTCGATCCCCTTGACGCGCACTGAGTTCGACATCCTCGCCGCCTTGTCCTCGCGTCCAGGCGTGGTGTGGAGTCGCCGCCACCTGATCGATGCCGTGTGGGGCGAGCCCTGGGTCGGTAACGACCATCTCGTCGACGTCCACGTCGGCCACCTGCGGCGCAAGCTCGGCGACGACCCTGCCGACCCGAGATTCGTCTACACGGTGCGCGGCGTGGGCTACCGAATGGGGACCGGACAATGAGGATTTCACGCGGATTCGGAATGCGCCGCCGGCTCCTGTTCGCCCAGACACTGGTACTCATCGCGGGCGGGGTCACCACCTGGGTGGTGGCGATCCTGGTCGGACCTCCGCTGTTCCGCGAGCACCTGCACCAGGCCGGCATCGCGCACAATTCGGACGACCAACTACACGCGGAGATGGCCTACCGGGACGCGACCGCGCTGTCCATCGCGGTCGCGATCACGGTGGCCGCCCTCACCGCGTTCGTCGTCACCGCCTACCTGAGCCGCCGGCTGCAGCGCTCGATCAGCGAGGTGTCCGCGGCGGCGACCGCGATCGCCGAGGGCCGCTACGGCATCCGGGTCAGCTCACCACGGCTCGGCGACGAGTTCGACGAACTCGCCGAGGCGTTCAACCGGATGGCGGATCGACTACAGGCGGTCGAGTCCACCCGACGTCAGTTGTTCGGCGACCTCGCCCACGAGATCCGTACCCCGGTGTCGGTGTTGGAGGCCTATCTCGAAGCGGTGGAGGATGGCGTGAAAACCCTTGACCCACCGACCATCGCGATGTTGCGGGAGCAGACCAGTCGCTTGGTGCGGTTCTCGGCGGACGCCGCGGCCCTGGCCCAGGCCGAGGAGGCCCACACCACCATCACGCCGGGGTGGGTCAACGCCGGCGAGGTCGGCAGGGCGGTCGCCGCCGCGATGGCCGATCGCTACGCCGCCAAACACGTCACCTTGGCAGCCAACATCGGCGACCCCATAACGCTGTGGGCGGATCGCCAGCGGCTGGGTCAGGTGCTCGGCAATCTGCTCGACAACGCTCTACGCCACACACCCGCCGGCGGACATGTCACCCTCACCGCCGCACCGGTCGACGACGAGGTGGTGTTCACCATCGCCGACGACGGCGAAGGAATCGCGGCCGAGCACCTGCCACACGTATTCGAACGCTTCTACCGGGCGGACTCCGCACGCGACCGCGGCAGCGGAGGCTCCGGCATCGGACTGGCGATCGTGAAGGCGCTCACCGAAGCACACGGCGGCCACGTCGGTGTGGCTAGCCACGGACCGGGAACCGGCACCACCTTCACAGTGGCGGTGCCGGTCCTCCCGTCAACCGCGGGGCGCGACAACGGTCAGCGCGAGGCTTCCCCGACCAGTTCGTAGCCGGCCCGTCGCACCGCGTCGCGCACCTCGTACTCAGCTACGTCGGCCGACGTGGTCACCGTGACAGACGAAGCACTTTGGGGGACAAGCTCGTCCGCCACCTCGATGACCGGCTCGAGAGCTTCGAACTCGGCGGTCACCGATCGGGGACAGTGCCCACAGGTCATCCCCCGAATCGCGTACGTGCGCGTCTGCGGCATCGGATCCTCCCTACAGCGAACCCAGAATCTGATTCATTGTGTCGATCTCCTTCTGCTGGCTGGTGACGATCGACTTGGCCAGGGCGACGGCATCCGGGAACTGGCCGTCCTTGATCTCGTTCTGGGACATGGTGATCGCGCCCTGATGGTGCTTGATCATCTGAGTCAGGAACAGCTTGCTGGCCTCGACGCCCTGCGCGTTCTTCAGTGCATCCATATCGGCGGGCGACATCATCCCGTCCATGCCCGGCATGTCACCCATTCCCGGCATGCCCGGCATCATCGAGCCACCGGGCATCATCGAGCCACTCGGCATCGGCATGGGCATGGTCGTCATGGGCGATGCGGTGGCGGTATCGGAGCCGTGCATGCCGCCGTGGTCACCCGGCGCGTTGCTGGATGTTCCGCCCATTCCGGGCATGTCGTTCATCCCGGGCATACCGGACATACCCCACTGGTTCAGCCAACCCTGCATCTGCTCGATCTCCGGCCCCTGCGCGGCCTTGATCTGCTTGGCCAGGTCCGCCACCCGCGGATCGATGCCCTGCTTGACCAGGATCATGTCGCTCATCTCGATGGCCTGCTGATGGTGCGGGATCATCATGTGGGCGAACATCATGTCGGCGTGGTTGTGCGCCGCCGTCGGCGCCGCCGCCGAGCTCTGGGCGGTGGACGGCGCCGCTGAGGAGGTCACCTCCTTGGTTCCCGAGTTGCTACACGCCCCGATGATGGCCACGGCGGCCAGTGCGGCCAGTCCGATGACCGCGTTCTTTGCCTTGCTCACAACACATCCCTTTCGTTGGGTCGGACATCTCGTCTGCCGTCCAGGTTTCCGGGCCTCGATAGGGCTGCCCTAGTCGTTCTGTGAAGATTCGATAAAGAACCGCGCCGGCGGGGGTTATCGGCATCCTGGCCGGGTGTCGGCACCGGGGCGCTGGTACAGGTGGCGCGCGAGCACGGCCATAGTGTGTGGGTGTGGACGGCATTCGGCGGGATAGGCCTGCTCTCGGCGGCCGCCTTGCGCGCCCTGGCCCGCGGCGGTCACCTCGACCGGGGCACCCACCTTCAGGTGGTGGCTGCCACACGCTGAATGGCAGGAAGGCAGACGATGAGCGACCACGACGATGACCAGCCCGCGAAGCGGCGCTCATTGGTGTTGATCGCGGGTCTCATCGCGTTGGGCGCGGCCGGCGTCGCGATCGCCGTGGCGACCGGTGCGCTACGGCTGGACAAGTCCGTCAATTCCTCCCCCTCTCCCGGGGAGTTGGCACAACAGCGTTGTCAGTCCGCGGTGCTGACCCGGTTGCTGTCCCCGGACAAGGCCACCATCTCCGACATCCGCACCGAGCCAAGCGCTCTCGAGTCCGACGGACGCGACTACTCCTCGCTGATGACCAGCGAGCCGCTCAAGGGCGTCGACGCCGCCCGCATCAAGGTGCTGAATGTATCGGGTACGGCCAACGCCCCCAGTGAAGTCGGCTCGATGATCAGCGACCGCTTCGACTGCCGGGCGTACTTCGTCGACGGCACGCTGGTTCACACGCTTGTGGTCTTCGACCACGCGCACTGAA
>JAGQTW010000293.1 GCA_020438785.1 Mycobacterium sp.
GACATCGGCCAGCTGTTGGCGCAGTTGGTGATCGCCGCGCGCACCCGATCGCGGGACTCCTGCAGCGCGGTGTCGGGCAGACCGACCAGATGGAAACCCGGCAGCCCGGAGGTGATGTGGGCCTCGATCTCGACGATTTCGCCGTCGAGGCCGCGCACCGCCACCGAGTACGCCCGGCCCAGCGCCATCAGCCCACACCCCTCAGGTGTATGACCTCCGGGGTCCGCCGTCGCCCGACCCGCACGCCGATGACGTCGATGCGCACGCCCGCCCAGCCGGTGTCCTGCGCGGCGAGCCACAACCCCGCGAGCCGCCGCAGCCGGCGCACCTTCACCGGTGTGACCGCCTCGGGCAGTCCACCGAAGCCGTCACCGCTGCGGGTCTTGACCTCGACGAACACCACCGTGCGATCGGCATCGGCCGCGATGATGTCGAGTTCGCCGTAGCGGCAGCGCCAGTTGCGGGCCAGGATCCGCAGCCCCAGCGATGTCAGGTGCTCCACCGCCAGCTGTTCGCCGAGCGCACCGAGTTGACCGCGGGTCAGTGTCGTCATGGGCCCAGAGTGGGCGCGCCCGCCGACACGAACCAGCCGGCTTCGGGCGAAACGCCCGAGTTGTCCCCAGCTCCGCGCTCATCCACAGCGGGGCATCGCGGGTCACTCCGGAAGGCGCAGTTCCGGCTTCTCGACCTCTTCGATGTTGACGTCCTTGAACGTGATCACGCGGACCTGCTTGACGAAGCGGGCCGGCCGGTACATGTCCCACACCCACGCGTCGGTCAGGCGAAGCTCGAAGTAGACCTCACCGTCGGTGTTACGGGGCACCATCTCGACACTGTTGGCCAGGTAGAAGCGCCGCTCGGTTTCCACCACGTAGCTGAACTGTCCCACGATGTCCTTGTATTCGCGGTACAGCGAGAGTTCCATCTCGGTTTCGTACTTCTCGAGATCCTCGGCACTCATCGGCTCAGTGGTCCTTGTCGTCGATTGTCGGTTCCATCTTGTCTCACCCCTGGCCGTCGCGGGCTGCCGCGGCGAATTCGCCGGCGGACTCACCGAGGCCGGCCCGCGACATCCGTCGGACGTTGATGAACGACTGCCGGTGCTCGCGCGCACGGACCGAGTTCGGCCAGCGCCGCACCGTGCGCTGGGGTGCTGTACCCCTTGTGCTCGGCAAAACCGTATCCGGGATGGTACGTCGTCCATGGCTACCATCAGCCGGTCGCGGCTGACCTTGGCGAGCACACTGGCCGCGGCGATGCACGCCGCCGCCGCGTCGCCGCCCACCACCGGCAGCGACGGCATCGGCAGACCCGGGCACCCGGAACCCGTCCGACAGGACGTAGCCCGGGCGTTGGGACAGGCCCGCCACCGCACGGCGCATGCCCTCGATATTGGCCACATGCACACCGCGCCGGTCCACCTCGGCGGCCGGGATGAACACCACGTGATAGGCCAGCGCATACCGCCGGATCAGCGGAAAGAGCTCTTCACGCGCCTTCTCGGTGAGCCGCTTGGAGTCATCGAGCGCCGCCAGGCTCTCGTAGCGGTTCGGCCCGAGCACGCACGCCGCCACGACCAGCGGGCCCGCGCAGGCGCCGCGCCCCACCTCGTCGACGCCGGCCACCGGTCCCAGACCACCGCGGTACAGCGCCGACTCCAGGGTGCGCAGGCCCGAGGACTTGCGGATGACCGTACGGGGCGGCCATGTCATCGCGGGCATGGCTCAGCCCCGCTGCGGGTCGAACGAGGACACACCACCCCATCGAGACGGCGGCCACGCGATGAAACGGGCCTTCCCAATGACGTTGGAGACCGGAACGGTGCCGGTCATCGGGTCGCCGGTGCACAGGATGCCCTTCTGCGCCTCGGTCGGCGTGCTGGTGCAGTGCGCCCGGGAGTCCGCCGAGTGGGTGCGGTTGTCGCCCATCACCCACAACCGGCCGTCGGGCACCTTGACCGGGCCGAACTCGTTGCCCAGGCACGGGTAGACGGCCGGGTCGGCCATCATGGTCGTCGGGTTCAGGTACGGCTCGATCAGCCGCTTGCCGTCGACGGTGAGGCCGGTGTCAGCGCGGCACTGCACGGTCTGGCCGCCGACCGCGATGATCCGCTTCACCAGATCGTTCTCGTCCGGCGGCACGAAGCCCACGAATGACAGCGTGTTCTGCAGCCAGCGCACGGCGACGTTGCTCGACCGGATCGACTTGTAGCCGACGTTCCAGTTCGGCGGTCCCTTGAAGACGATGACGTCGCCGGGCCGGGGGGAGCCGAAGCGGTACGTCAGCTTGTCGACCATGATCCGGTCGCCTACACAACCGCTGCAGCCGTGCAGCGTGGGTTCCATCGACTCCGACGGAATCAGATAGGGACGGGCCACGAAGGTGAGCATCACGTAGTAAAGGACCACCGCGATGCCGATCAGGAGCGCACCCTCGCGCAGCGCCGACTTCTTGGGTTTCTCCTGCTCCTCGTCGGCGGGCGCGGACGCCGAGCCTGCTTGAGGTTGTGTCTGCGTGGAGTGTTCCAGCGCGGAGTCGGCCGAATCCGGGTTGTCCGTCACGGGATCAGCGTAGCCAGCCGAGCGGCGAGCGCCGCTTTGGCCACACCGCAGCCCAAGCTCAGCGCTTCTCCCCGCACCCGGTCGAAGCTCAGCGCTTCTCCCCGCACCCGGTCGAAGCTCAGCGCTTCTCCCTGCACCCGGTCGAAGCTCAGCGCTTCTCCCTGCGCCCGGTCGAAGCTCAGCGCTTCTCCTTGATCTTCGCCTTCTTGCCGCGCAGCTCGCGCAGGTAGTACAGCTTCGCGCGACGAACGTCACCGCGAGTCACGACCTCGATGTGGTCGATGTTGGGCGAATGCACCGGGAAGGTGCGCTCGACGCCGACGCCGTAGCTTTCCTTCCGCACGGTGAAGGTCTCCCGGATGCCGCCGCCGGACCGCCGGATCACGACGCCCTTGAAGACCTGGATACGCTGCTTGTTGCCCTCGATGACCTTGACGTGAACGTTCACGGTGTCACCGGGGCCGAAGGTCGGGATGTCGTCGCGCAGCGACGCCTGGTCGACGAAGTCCAGCGTGTTCATCGGTGACACTTCCTTGCAGTAGCGGGTGCCGGCGGTTGCCCGGCGCGCAATGCGCCTGACGGTCGCCGAGCCGGTGGTTTCGGGCAACGTGATGGTTGTCGCAGCAGGCGGAAACCGTCCAGCCCGCGCGGGCAACTGCTCAATTGTGCCAGATGGGCCGCTGGCAGTGAAATCGCCCGACTCGCCGAGGTCACGGAGATGCCAAGGTGTCCTAACGGTGCGGTGTAGAACCGGTACCGTTACCCTTATTCGACGGGTGGCGGCGCGGCAAGGACGCGTTCCCGATGTTCGATCGACAACTTTGAGGAGACGGCCATGCGGAGGCGCCCGTCGGTGCTGGTCAGTGGCGGTGCCGCTGTCCTGCTCGGGGTGCTCGTCGCCGCCTCCTCCACCCAGGTCGGCGAAGAGGCGCGTCACGCATCGCGCCAGGTCACCCTCTTGTCCTCCGGCCCGCAGGACGTGCCGCAGGCGCCGGCGATGCCCGCGGCGCCGCCCGTGGACCCGATCGGCGGGTTGAGTGTTCGCGCCCGCCAAGCCGCGGACGAAGCGACCCGACGCGGCGCCGACATCGGATTCACCCTGCTGGATCGCAAGACCGGCGAGGTCGTCTCCGGCGGCGACGGCGGGGCCTTCCCCATCGCCTCGGTGACCAAGCTCTTCATCGCCGACGATCTGCTGTTGCAGGTGTCCAAGGGCCAGCGCCAGCTGACCCCCGACGAGCGTCAGTCGCTCGACGTGATGCTGCGTTCCTCCGATGACAACGCGGCGGAGATCTTCTGGAGCGAGAGCGGCGGCAATGACGTCGTCAACCGGGTGAAGGCGCGCTACGGGCTGACCGGGACCTCGGCGCCCTATGACGGGCACTGGTGGACGACGATGAGCACCACCGCCGATCTGGTCCGCTACTACGACATGCTGCTCGACGGCACCGGTGGGCTGCCGCTGCAGCAGGCCGCGATCATCTTGGGCGATCTGTCCGCTTCCACCCCGAAGGGCCTCGACGGTTACCCGCAGCGGTTCGGCATTCCCGACGGGTTCTTCGCCGAACCCGTTGCGGTCAAACAGGGTTGGATGCCGGGCTGGAACGGCAACAACTGGCTGCACATGTCGACCGGGGTCATCGGCGCCGACCGCCGCTTCGTGTTCGCCATCGGCTCGATGCAGCCCGTCGACGACGCCACCGCGCGCGACACCGTCACCCAGGCCATCAAGACGATGTTCCCGGCGGGGCGGATCTAACGGCTACTCGCCCAGCAGATCTGGGCTGTTCCCTACTCGCCCAGCAGATCTGGGCGGCGGTCACGGGTGCGCTGCTGCGCCTGCTCGTGGCGCCAGGCCCGGATCCTGGCATGATCGCCGGACAGCAGCACGTCGGGCACCCGCAGCCCGCGCCAACTCGGCGGGCGAGTGTAACTGGGTCCCTCCAACAGCCCGGCGTTCTCCGGGGAATGCGAATCATCTTGATGTGACTGCGGATTGCCCATCACATTGGGCAGTAGCCGGACGACCGCCTCGATCATCACCAGCGCCGCCGCTTCTCCCCCGGCCAGCACGTAGTCGCCGATCGAGACCTCTTCGACCCGCATCCGGGTGGCGGCGTCGTCGGCGACCCGTTGGTCGATTCCCTCGTAACGCCCGCAGGCGAAGACCAGATGCCGTTGCTCGGCCCAGCGCCGGGCCGTCGCCTGGTCGAACAGCCGGCCAGCGGGCGTCGGCACGACGAGAAGGGTTTCCGGCGTGCAGATCTCGTCAAGGGCATCGCCCCACACCGGTGCCTTCATCACCATGCCCGGCCCGCCGCCGTAGGGCGCGTCGTCGACGGAGTGGTGCACGTCGTGGGTCCACCGCCGCAGGTCGTGCACCGCGAAGTCCACGATCCCCCACTCGATGGCTTTGCCGGGCAAGGACTCCCGGAGCGGGTCGAGATAGCCGGGGAAGATGGTGACGACATCAATCTGCACAGCAGGGCATTCCCTAGTCGAGATCCAACAGACCTTCGGGCGGGTCGATCTCGATGACCCCGTCCGCCAACGACACCTTCTTCACGATCGCACTGACGAAGGGCACCAACACTTCCGGACCGTCGCCGGCGCGCACCGACAGCAACTCGCCGGCCGCGGTGTGCAGCACTTCGGTCACCGAACCCAGATCGCGGCCGTCGGCGGTGCGCACGACGAGCCCCTCGAGTTGGTGATCGTAGAACTCGTCGGGGTCGGCGATCGGCGGCAGCTCCGCGGAGTCGATGACGAACAACCCGCCGCGCAACGCCTCGGCGGCATCGCGGTCGGAGACACCATCCAGCCGGACCAGCAGCCGTCCCCCGTGCGGGCGCACCGACTGCACGACCACCTCACGGCTGCCCTGCTCGCGTCCTCGAGGCTTGAGCAGCAACACGCCGCCGGGGGCGAACCGCTGATCGGGGTCGTCGGTGCGGACGTCGACGACGAGTTCGCCGGTGATGCCATGGGCCTTCACCACGCGCCCGACGACGAGCTCCATATCGATCCCCGAGTCGCTTCGCTCCGGCCCGCCGGACTACTGGTCAGTGTCCACCACGTCGACGCGGATGCCCCGGCCGCCGATACCGGCCACCAGGGTGCGCAACGCGGTCGCGGTGCGACCGCCGCGGCCGATCACCTTGCCCA
>JAGQTW010000294.1 GCA_020438785.1 Mycobacterium sp.
GGCAAGGGCCAGATCTTCGTCAAGGGCGAGGTGATCAAGACCGTGCCCGAGTCCCAGATCGTCGAGACGCTCATCGAGGAAGCCATGCGGCTCGCCGAGCAGCAGGGCGGCACGGACACATCTGCTCCCGGTTCGCCGGTGGTGACCGTAAGCTGAGGGCGTAATCCCGCAGCGGCCCGCAGTCCGCAGAAAGAATGCCAATGTCGGCTCCGTCCCTGTTCCGCCCTGTCGAGGAACGTCGGGTCTCGGTGGTGCGCGACGTGGCTGCGGTCGGCCGGGTGCTCGCCGACGATCCGGTCGGCTCCTGCATGGTGGCCGCGCGGGTGGCCGACCACGGTGTCGACCCGCAGGCGATCGGCGGGGAGTTGTGGACGCGCCGCAGCCCCGAGGAGTCGCTCTGTTATGCCGGCGCGAACCTGATCCCGCTGCGTGGGTCCTCGGGTGACCTCGCCGCCTTCGCCGACAAGGCGATGAGCACCGCACGGCGCTGCTCATCGCTGGTGGGCCGGGCCGAGCTCGTGCTGCCGATGTGGGAACGCCTCGAACCGGCCTGGGGGCCGGCCCGCGACGTGCGCGACCAGCAGCCGCTGATGGCCATCGGCTCCCGGCCCGCCTGCCGCCCCGACCCGGCGGTGCGCCGGGTGCGGGCCGACGAACTGGACGCCTACCTGGTGGCCGCGATCGACATGTTCATCGGCGAGGTCGGCATCGACCCGCGCATCGGCGACGGCGGGCGGGGATACCGCCGCCGGGTGGCCAGCCTGATCGCCGCCGGGCGTGCCTACGCACGGTTCGAGCACGGCCGGGTGATCTTCAAGGCCGAGGTGGGCTCGCAGTCCCCGGTGGTGGGCCAGATCCAGGGCGTCTGGGTGCATCCGGAGTGTCGTGGCCGCGGCCTGGGCACCAGCGGCACGGCCGCGGTGGCGGCCGCGGTGGTCGACAGCGGCCGCATCGCCAGCCTGTACGTCAACAGCTACAACACCGTCGCCCGCGCCGCCTACAGCCGGGTCGGCTTCGTCGAGGTCGGCACCTTCGCGACCGTCCTGCTCGACTGACGCCGCCGGGCCCTTGCGCCCAACGTCGAGTTGTTGACGCTGCGCGCGTCTGTTTTCGCCATCAAGTCGACGTTCGCTGGCTGCCGGCCGGTGCGCCTCCTACGCAATGGGGTCACAGCCCCATAACATCTGCCCCAATGGTTACTTGCACCCCAATAGCAACACGAGTAACAGGTGTCGTCTCGGTGCTGACCGTGCTGGCGGCCGGCGTCACCCTGTCGGCCTGCACGCCGCGGCCGGACGGCCCCACCCCGGCCGCCGAGCAGTTCTTCGCCGACCTGAGCAAGGGCGACACCGCGGGCGCCGCGCAGCTGTCCGACCGCCCGTCCGACGCCCAGGCCGCGCTCAACCAGGCCTGGTCGGGGCTGCAGGCCACCCACCTGGACACCCAGATCCTGGGGTCGCGCTTCACGGGGGACACCGGCAGCGTGAACTACCGCTTCACCTGGCAGCTGCCCAAGAAGCGCACCTGGACCTACGACGGTGTACTCAACATGATCCGCGACGAGGGTCGATGGCACGTCCGGTGGACCGCGGGCAGCCTGCACCCAAAGCTCGGCGAGCATCAGACCTTCGCGCTACGGGCCGACCCGCCGCGCCGGGCCTCGGTCAACGAGATGGGCGGCTCCGACGTTCTGGTGCCCGGCAACCTGTACCACTACCAGCTGGACGCGGCGCAGGCCGGCGGGGAGTTGATGAAGACCTCGCGGGTGGTCGCCGATGCCTTGCGGCAGTTCGACGACACCCTGGACCCACAGCGGCTCGCCGAGGAGGCCAGCTCGTCGAGCAGTCCGCTGGAGCTGATCACGCTGCGGCCATCCGACCACGACAAGGTGGGGCCGGTGCTCGACGGGCTGCCCGGGGTGGTGGTCACCCCGCAGGCCGACCTGCTGCCCACCGACGACCGCTTCGCCCCGGCCATCATCGGCCAGGTCAAGAAGGCGGTGATCGACCAGCTCGACGGCGAGGCCGGCTGGCGGGTGGTCAGCGTCAACCAGAACGGTGCCGACGTCGACATCCTCAACGAGGTGGCGCCGCAGCCGGCCCCGTCGATGTCGATCACGCTGGACCGCCCGGTGCAGAACGCCGCCCAGCACGCCGTCGACACCCAGGGCCGCAAGGCGATGCTGGTGGTGATCAAGCCGTCGACGGGCGACATCCTGGCGGTCGCGCAGAACGCGGCCGCCGACGCCGACGGCCCCGCCGCCACCACCGGCCTCTACCCGCCCGGGTCGACCTTCAAGATCGTGACCGCGGGCGCGGCCATCGACCGGTCGATGGCCACCCCGAACACGCTGCTGGGCTGCCCGGGCGAGATCGACATCGGCGATCGGACCATCCCGAACTACGACAAGTTCGACCTGGGCACGGTCCCGATGGCCAAGGCGTTCGCCAACTCGTGCAACACCACGTTCGCCGAGTTGGCCAGCCGGATGCCTCCGACCGCGCTGACCGTGGCGGCCTCCCAGTACGGCATCGGGCCGGACTACACCGTGGACGGCATCACCACCGTCACCGGTTCGGTGCCCCCGACGGTGAACCTCGCCGAACGCACCGAGGACGGCTTCGGCCAGGGCAAGGTGCTGGTCACGCCGTTCGGAATGGCGCTGGCCGCGGCCACGGTCGCGGCGGGCAAGACCCCGACACCGCGCCTGATCTCCGGCACGCAGACCACCGAGACCGGCGATCACCCGCCGATCAGCCCGCCGATGCTCGACGGCCTGCGCGAGATGATGCGGCTGGTGGTCACCAACGGCACCGCCCGCGACATCGCCGGCTCGGGCGAGGTCTACGGCAAGACCGGTGAGGCCGAGTTCCAGGGCGGCTCGCACGCCTGGTTCGCCGGCTATCGCGGGGACATGGCCTTCGCGGCGCTGATCGTCGGCGGTGGCAGTTCGGAGTACGCCGTGCGGATGGTCCGGATGATGTTCGACGAACTGCCCGGCGACTACCTGGCCTGATCGGCGCCGCTCTGGTAGCGGCCCGCCACCCGGGTGACGAACTCCTCGAAGTATGCGAGCGACGACTCAGATGCGATGCCGCGCAGGATGATGCGCCAGGAACTGCGAAGACCGGTGTAGATGTCGCCGGCCCCGGCGTCGAACACGATTTGCGCGCCGACCATCGCCGACCGGATGCTGTCGGCCGCCTCGGCGGGATCGACGTCGGCGAGCACGTCTCCGGCGGCGACGGCGGATTCGATGGCCGAGATGAAGACCTGTCTGCGCGCGGTGAAACTGGACTTTCCGACGGCTCGCACGGCCGGAACCACCAGCCGCAATTGGTGGCCGACCCGGACCAGCTGATTGCGGCGCATGGCTTCGGCCACCGCGAAAGTGGCCCGGATCAGGTTTTCGAGGGCCGGGCCGGACGGAGCCTCGATGGTCGTGACGAGCATCCGGTGGATTTCCTCGTACGACCCCTCGACGACGGCGGCGGCGACCGATTCCTTGGTGTGGAAGTGGTAGTAGAAGGCGCCCTTGGTGACTGCGGCCTTGTTGATGATGTCGGTCAGCCCGGTACTGCCGTAACCGCTGTCCTCGAACAGGTCCAAGGCGGCTTGAATGATCGCGGCGCGGGTTGCTTGAGCTCTCGCCTGCATCACCATTGCGCGTCCTCCCGACAGCATTGACGGTAGCGTTAAAAGGGCGAGAGCTGCAGCAATAATCGATGACGAAAGCGATATCCGCCATGGTCAGCGCCGGATCGTTCGATCGGCAGGCGATTCTCGACGCGGCGCTGGCCGAGGTGGTCGCCCGTGGCATCGACAGTTTCTCGGTCGCGGCGGTCGCCCGGCGGGCCGGTGTCGAAGTCGGCCTGATCAACGAAATCTGGGGCGACGGCCGGGTGCTGCTGATGGATGCGCAACTCGCCAGCGCCTCACGGCAGGTGCCACTGCCCGATACCGGCAGCCTGGTGGGTGACCTCCAGGCCTTGTCCGAGTCCCAGGCCGAGTTGGCCTCGACGACCCTGGGCCGGCGATGGGTGCACCGCTTTCTCTCAGCGGACGGCGACGCCGACCTGTCCGAGATCCGGGCGGACTTCTGGCGGATCCGATTGGAAGAGATGGTGCGGATTCTGCAGCGCGCCGCGGAGCGGGGCGAGTTGCGCGATGGCATCGATCTCGACGACGCGATGCGGATGTTCCTTGGCGCCACGCTTTACGACATCGTTGTCGGTGATATCGCACCGCGGCCCGATTACCTCGCCCAACTGCTCGACATCTTCATCCGCGGTATCAGCAGGTCCTGAACTCAGCCCGCGACGATCGAGCCGCCGTTGACGCTGATCGGCGCCTTCACCAGCGGCTGGGTCGCCGGCCCGCGCGCCACCGCCCCGTCCAGGTCGAACTTGCTGCCGTGGCACGGGCAGACGATGGTGTTGCCGTCCACCGAGGTCAGCACGCAGCCGGCGTGGGTGCAGCGGGCGATGAAACCGTCGAACACGCCCGCCTGGGGCTGGGTGAGCACAACGTCGCCGACGACCTTGCCGGAGCCGACCGGGATGTCGGCGGTGGCGGCCAGGACCTGCCCGGTGGCCGGGAGCTTCGCCGCCCGGGTCTTCTGTTCGGTCCGGCAGGCGGCGACGGGAACGGCGACGGGGACGACGGCGGCTCCGATCAGCACCGTGCGACGGGAGATACCGGACATGGGGGACCAGGCTAGTGCAGCCCGGAAAGGTAAATTGGAGTGGCCATGACCGGAATCGAGCACACCCCCGCGCTGCGGGTTTCCGACGCCGACCGCAACGGAACACTGCGGCGGCTGCACAACGCCGTGGCGCTCGGGCTGATCGACATCGGCGAGTTCGAGGAGCGCTCGGCGCAGGTATCCGCGGCGCGGATGCGACCGGAACTCGATGTGCTGGTCGACGACCTGCCCGGGCCGGGCGCCATCGTCAGCTCGGCCACCGACCGGGTGGAGCTCCGGGGCTGGCTCGGCTCGCTACGGCGGCAGGGCGAGTGGACGGTGCCGACCCGGCTGGCGCTGGTGCGCCGGGTGGGTTCGGTGGATCTCGACCTCGCCAACGCCCGGTTCGCCGGCCCGGTGGTGGTGATCGAACTCGACCTGGTGCGGGGATCCCTCGACCTTCGGCTGCCCGAGGGCGCCAGCGCCTCGATCGACGACGTCACCGTCTACGGCGGCAGCGCGCGCGACCGTCGCAAGGACGCGCCGGCCGAGGGCACCCCCCATGTCGTACTCACCGGACGGGTGGTGCTGGGGTCGGTCAACGTCCGCGGCCCCAAGCGGCCACTCCTGCGTCGCCGTTAGGCTGGAGGACATGCCAGTTCGCACTGCCCTTCGCGCCGGAGTGGTCGCACCGACCCTGCCGGTGCCGAAGGCGATCGAGCGTCCCGAGTACGCGTGGAAGGCGACGGTCCAAGAAGGGTCCGAGCCGTGGGTGCAGACCCCCGAGGTCATCGAGAAGATGCGCGTCGCCGGACGCATCGCGGCCGGGGCGCTGGCCGAGGCCGGCAAGGCGGTGGCCCCCGGGGTGACCACCGACGAGCTCGACCGCATCGCCCACGAGTACATGGTCGACCACGGCGCCTACCCCTCGACGCT
>JAGQTW010000295.1 GCA_020438785.1 Mycobacterium sp.
CTGAGCGGCAAGCCGCAGGTGGTGACGATCGAGGCGACCGACGCCACCTTCAAGACCAGCGGCTGCCAGCCCTGGACGCTGACCGACCAGGCGCCGCCGCCGGAGAACTCACCGCAGATGTCGCAGTGGCAGCTGCGGCAGTACCTGAACAATCTCAACAGCCTGGCCGGTCAGTCCGGCAACGGCCAGCTGCCCCCGTTCTGATCCGCGTCGCGGCCCTTCACTTCGCCGTCGACGGCGTCGGCGGGAGCGGCGCCGGGCACGACTCGTGATCCTGGAGCGCCTCGCCGCCCGCGAAGTCGCCGGTTTCGCCGTCGGCGCGGTCGGCCAGCACGATGAATCCCGGTCCGCCCCGCACCTCCGTGGCACCGACGACCACGAGGGTGTTGATCCCCATGTCCGCGCGCGCACTCGGCATGCCGTCGGCGAGCAGGACGAACGGGTTGACGCCGAGTTCCTCGCCCGCGACGGCGATCGCGGCGTAGGTGTGACCGGCCAGCGGCACCGGGAACGGCGCCCAGGTGTCACCGACGGCCGCGGCGTACCGGCTCAGTGCCTCGTGCACGTCGGCGCGCAGGCAGTCGATGTGGATGTGCAACTGGTTCTGTGAACGCGAGACCGCGGAGTTGACCGCCAGGCTGATCCAGTCCCGCGGCAACACCCCGCCCGCCCTCGCCTCGGTGAAGGAGCGGGCCCGCCACGCCGCGGCGAAGTAGTTCGTCGCGCCGGGCGCCAGCAGCGCCGGGCTCTCGATTCCGGTGATCCGGGCGGTGGGCATCAGCAGGTACTGCCGCGCACCGGTGATGTCCTTGTAGACGACGTAACCGTTGTCCTGACCCGCGTCGAGGTCGACCACCGAGCAGGGCGCGGGGTCGCGGTTGCGCAGTTGGTCGGGCACGCACTGGTCACTCACGATCCGCCACAACGCATCCGGGTCGGCCGCCGCGGTCGCGGCGCCGCAGAACCCGGGGAGCAGGACGAGCGCCGCCGCGGCGCAGCGCGCCGCGAAGCGCCCAACCCGACCCGGTGTCACCGCAACACCCTACGATCACGGGCAGGCATGGCAGGCTCAGCGGGTGGACGTGCCGCAGCCGGACCCGCAGAGCCCGCACCTGGCCGACGTGGTGCCCTCGGTGCTCGCGGCGATGGGGGTGGCCGGCTTCACCGGACCCATTCAGCTGCCCGAACCCGTCCGCGGCGCGTGCGTCCTGCTCGTCGACGGGCTCGGCGCGGAGTTGCTCGACAGCTACGCCGGCGAGGCGCCGGTGCTGGCCGGGCTGCGCGGACCCACCCTGGACGTCGGCTTCCCGTCGACCACGGCGGCCGGCCTGGCCGCGGTGGGCACCGGGAGCCGGTCCGGGTGCCACGGCCTGGTCGGCATGTCGTTTCGGCTGCCCGGTGCCGGCGTCGTCAACGCGCTGCGTTGGCGGCCGCACCCGTGGGGTGAGGACCTGCGGGACAGCGTGGTACCCGAAGAGGTTCAGCCGATGCCGACCACCTTCGAGCGGGCGGCCGCGGCGGGGATGGCGGTCAGCGTGGTCTCGGCGGCGATGTTCACCGGCTCCGGGCTGACCCGGGCGGTGCTGCGGGGCGGCGGCTACATCGGGGTGCACGCGCTGGGCGATCTCGCCGCGGCGATCACCTCGGCCGTCGCCGACGGCGGCTTCTGCTACGGCTACCACGCCGACCTCGACCTGCTCGGTCACCTGCACGGGCCGGGATCGGCGCCGTGGCGCATGCAGCTGCGGCAGGTCGACCGGCTGGTGGAGTCCATCGTCGACACCCTGCCCGCCGGTGCGCTGCTGGCGGTGGTCGCCGACCACGGCATGATCGCGGTGCGCGATGCCGACGTGGTCGACATCGACGCCCGGCCGGAGCTGCTGACCGGTGTGGCGGCGGTCGGGGGTGAGGCCCGGGCGCGGCACGTGTACGCGGTTCCCGGTGCGGTCGACGACGTGCTGGCCGGCTGGCGCGACACCCTCGGCGAGCTGGCCTGGGTGCTCCCCCGCGAGGAGGCGATCGCGGCGGGCTGGTTCGGCGGGCCGGTCGCCGACGCGGTCCGGCCGCGGATCGGTGACGTGGTGGCGGCCGCCCGCGGCCGCGCCGCCATGGTGCGGCGCACGGTCGAGCCGGGCGAGTCCGCCCTGATCGGCCAGCACGGCTCGCTGACCGACGCGGAGCGGCGGGTGCCGCTGCTACTGGCCCACGGGTGAGTCGGGCAGCGCCCCCAGCAGCTCGTCGGCCGGGGCGTCCCAGCGGTTCAGGTTGACCGCGGTTGTGAGCGGACGTCGCCGCAGCGGGCCGTGGCGGCCCCGGTCGGGCACGCGCCCAGTCCCTGGGCGCGGGCGGCCAACAGGAAGTTCTGCATCGCCGGGAAGATGGAACCGCCGAGCAACAGTTCCGATGCGGTCGGATAGTGCTTCTGCGCAAACAGCACCGAGGTGAATTCCCCTGCGCGGTCGTGCAATTCGTAGGTGGCCCGGTTGTTGCGGGCCTGCCTGCCGACGTCGTCGGCGGCCGGGCGCGCCATCCCGTAGACCGGTTCGATGACGGCCAGCGCGCGGGCCGCCGCCTCGGCGACGACGGCCCGTTGTTCGGGTGAACGCAGCACGATGAACCGCCACCCCTGTGCGTTGGCGCCCGACGGGGCCCAGGCCGCGGCCTGCAAACACCGGCTCAGCGTCAGGTCGTCCACCGGTTCGTCGGTGAAGCGCCGAATGGTGCGGGCGGTGGCCAGCACGTCCCAGAGGTCGTCGCTCGGTGCCCTCATGCGACCGGCGTATCAGAGCCTTCGGGCGCCGTGCGCAGCCGGGCCTTGTGGCGGTACATGTTCGCATCGGCCCGGCGCACCAACTCGTCGACGTCGTCGGAGCCACAGGTCCAGCCCACCGACGCGGTCAGCCGAACCGGCGCGCCGCCGGCGTCGTAGTCGCCGGTCAGTCCGGTGCAGATATCGCGCGCCACGCCCTCGACGTGCGACTCCTGCGCGTCTGGCACAAGGATCACGAACTCGTCGCCGCCCAATCGGTACACCGAGTTCGGTTCGGCCACAGTGCTTTTCAGGCGGCCGGCGACCTGGGTCAGCACCGCGTCGCCGACGGCGTGCCCGTGGGCGTCGTTGACCTGCTTGAACCCGTCCAAATCCAGGAACACCACCCCGACCGGGGCGCCGGCCCGGGTGGCGCGGTGCGCCTCGATGCGAGTGATCAGTTCGTTGCGGTTGCTCAGACCGGTCAGCGGATCGGTGACCGCGCGGCGCGCGAGTTCGGCCTCGGCCTTGCGGCGCGCGGTCACGTCCTGGAACTGGGCGACCACCATGTCCTCGGTGTCGTGGGTCCCGCGGACCAGCACCGCGCTGATCTGCATCCAGATCGTGGACCCGTCCCGGCGGAGGTAGCGCCGCTCGGCGCAGAACTGCGGCACCCTGCCCTCGACCAGGGCGCGGTAATCGACCGCGCTGGCGGCCAGGTCGTCGGGATGCAGGTGGTCGCGGTAGTTGACGCCGCTGAGCTCTTCCTGGGTATAGCCGATCAGTTCGCACAGCGCCGGGTTGACGTACAGGGCGCGGCCCGCCGGGGTCAGGGTCGCCATCCCGAACGGGGCGTTGGCCATGCTGATCTCGAACAGCCGCACCGCCTCGTCGCGGGCCCGCTCGGCCTGGACTCGCCCGGTCACATCGGTGACCTGGACGTAGAAGCCCCGAACGCGTCCGTCGACGATGTCGGGAACATAGGACGTCTGGGTGAATCGGGTGCGGCCGTGGACGTCGACGAGGGTGCGTTCGAACAACTGCTCCTCGCCGGCCAGGGCGCCTTCGACGTAGGGCCGGGTCAGTTCGTATGACTCGGCCCCCAGCAGGTCGCGCAGGTGCCGGCCGCGGATCTCGGCCGGGCCGAGCCCGAAGTACTCCCGGTGGGCCTCGTTGGCGATGACGTTGTGCAGATCGGCGTCCCAGTAGGCGATCAGCGCGGGCAGCCGGTCGATGAGCAGGCGCAGCCGGCGAGTCTCCTCACCGTCGTCGGGTCTCTCGTCGAGCACTGTCGAATCCCCCGGATCGCCGAAGTGATCACCGCGGCTCAATTTAACACCGCGGTCAGTACCGGGGCGGAGCGGCTAGATTCTCGTCGTGATCGTGCTGCTTCCACCGTCGGAGACCAAACGCCCCGGCGGCGACGGGCCACCCCTGCGGCTGGCCGACCTGTCCACACCGGCGTTGCGGCCGCTGCGCGCCGAACTCGTCGACGAACTCGTCGCGTTGGCCGCTGACCACGATGCCAGCAGGCGGGCCCTGGGCCTCTCACCGTCGCAGGACGCCGAGATCGAACGCAACGCCGCCCTGCGCAGCGCCCCCACCCTGCCCGCGCTGCACCGCTACACCGGGGTGCTGTTCGACGCCCTGGACGCCGGCTCACTGCGCGGCGCCGCGGCGGTCCGCGCCCGGGCCCGGCTCGCCATCGGATCGGCGCTGTTCGGCCTGCTGCGCGCCGACGACCCGGTGCCGGCCTACCGGCTCTCGGCGACGTCGAAACTTCCCGGCCGCCCCACGCTGGCCAGCCGGTGGCGGCCGCTGCTGGAACCTGCACTCGCCGAGTTGGCGGCGGCCGAACTCGTCGTCGACCTGCGGTCCGGATCGTATGCGGCGCTGGGCAGGGTTCCCGGTGCGGTCGGCGTCGACGTCATCGCGGAACGTTCCGACGGACGGCGCAGCGTGGTCACCCACTTCAACAAGGCGCACAAGGGCCGGCTGGCCCGGGCCCTGGCGAGCACCCGATCCGAGCCCGACGACGCGGCCGCAGTGGCGGGGGTGGCCCGCCGGGCCGGGATGCGGGTGGAGCGCGACGGTGCCGAGCTGACCGTCATCGTCCCGGCCTGAGCCGGCTTTGACAGGATGGTCCGGGTGACCAACCGCTGGCAGCGTTCCGACGCGCCGCGCGGCGACGACTACGACGCGCGGTGGCGGTCCCTGGCGGCCGCCGGGCAGAACGTCCACGGCGAGGCCGATCTGGTCGAGGCGCTGCTGCGGGAGTCCGGCGGCACCTCGGTGCTCGACGCCGGCTGCGGAACCGGCCGGGTGGCAATCGAACTGGCCGAGCGCGGGCTGGCCGTCACCGGGGTGGACGCCGACCCGGGCATGCTGGGCGCGGCGCGCGCCAAGGCGCCCCGGCTCAGCTGGATCGAGGCCGACCTCGCCGGCCTCGGGGCGGCGCTACCCCGGCGCTTCGACCTGATCCTGCTGGCCGGCAACGTGATGATCTTCCTCGAGCCGGGATCCGAGGCGCGGGTGCTCACCGCGCTCGCCGACCGGCTGAGCCCGGACGGGCTGCTGGTCGCCGGCTTCTCCATCCGGCCCCGCCGGCTGCCCCTGGAGCGGTATGACGAACTGGCCGCGGGAGCCGGTCTGGTACCGGTCGCGCGGTGGGCGACCTGGGACCGCGAGCCGTTCGCCGGCGGCGACTACGCGGTCTCGGTGCACCGCCTGGCCCGGTGACGAAAATTATCGGAACCGCAATTTTCTGTCCGGGTGCGCTGGTGGGGGTCGTAGCGGTTCGCTAGGCTCGACACCAGGCGCAACGCTGAGGGGAATCGTCGATGAGGGTGCGTTCGGGAGGCCGTCGCCCCGACCAGTACTACGCGCTGACCTCGTTGCTCACCGCCCGCGACGGGCAGGCGTTCGCCTCCCGCGTCATCGCCGCCGTGATCTTCTTTCTCGGTCTCGCCCCCGTGCTGGCGATCAGGGCCGTCGCCCCGCGGTGGGCGGGCGCCCAGTACGTGTTCGGCGCCGCCTTCGCCTGCTGCGCCGTGATGGCGCTGCTCTGGTTCCGGCATCGGTGGCCGACCAGAACCGAATCGGCCGTCCTGGTGGGAGTGGGCACGCTCGCGATCGCCGCGTGCAGTGTGGTGCCGGCCAACCCGCTCTTCGGCGTCCTCGGCGCCATGACGTTCAGCCTGATCACCGGCTACACCGCGATGTTCCACACCCTGCGACTGCTGGCGCTGACATCAACCGTGGTCGCCGCGACGACGGCGTACCTGGCGGTCCGCGTGGCCGCCCAGAGTGTCGGCCTGGCGCTGGCCGTGGTCATCCTGATCACCCTGGTCAACGTCTTCGCCGCGTTCACCGCCCGGCTGGTGGTCCTGCTCAGCGGCTCACAGGACGGCGCGGGCGCGGTGGAACCGCTGACCGGCCTGCTCAACCGGGAGGCGTTCTACGACCAGACGGCAACGCTCCTCGCCTCGCGCAGCCGCGAGGACGACCGCTACCTCGTCATCGTGGTGGTGAACATCGACAGCTTCGCCGCGATGGTCAGCATGGTCGGCGCCAAGGGCGGCGCCCGGGCCAAGCTGGCCGCCGGCCGGGCCCTGCGGGAGACGGTGCGCCGCGATGCGGTCGTCGGGCACATCGGCGAGGCGGAGTACGTGATAGCCGACTCGTTCACCACGTCGGACGCATCCCCGCTGGTCGAGCGGGTGCGTGGCGCGATCGCGGCGGCCCCGGCCGGGATGACGGCGAGCATCGGCGTGGTGAGCACCCCGCTGAGTCCGCTGGTCGCCCGCCCGCCCCAGGATCTGCTGGACAAGATCGTCGGGATCGCGACCGAGGCGATGCGCGAGGCCCGCCTGGCGGGCGGCAATCAGGCCAGGTACGTCCTCGACCCCGATCTCCAGCTCACCGACGAGCCCGATCCGAATGCCGATCCCGAGCCCGATTGGACGATCTGATCGGTCTCAGGCTCCGCGCCGGCCGGCATCGGGGGGTGCGGCGGCCGACTCGGGATCGACCTCGATGCCGTACGAGGTGATCGAGGCGATCGCCGATCCGGCGAACTCGAGGATGTGGCAGCTCGCGACGGCGGTGACACCGTCGGGCCCGGTGTAGCGGCCCAGCACCTCGACCACCACGGTGTCGTCCTGCGTCACCGTGCGGCAGCGCTCCCAGTGCGCCGTGGTCCCGGCCAGGCTGCCCGCGGTGTCGCGGCAGGTGCGCGCGACGGCATCGTCGCCCTCGAGCACCAGGTATCCCAGAATCGTCCACCGCACATCCCGCGCCAGGTGCGGAATCGCCTGGTCAAAGCGGTGCTGAGCGAATGCGCGTGCCACCTCGGTCCGGTCGGCGGGAGCGCTCACCGTGCCACTCTATCGGCGGGCGGGCACCCGGGTCAGGAGGTGGAGCTGACCTTCACCGACAGATGCTGGCCGATCGCATAGGCGGTGGGCCAGTCGCCGGCGTCCACGGCGCGCTCGAGCTGTTCGACCAGCGGGCTGCGCACACCCAGTTCCGCCAGCCATCCGGCCACGGTGCTGGCAATCTCACGGGCCGGCACGTTGACCGCCCGGCCGTCATGCAGCACGTCGGTCACCCGGTACAGCGGAACTGCCGCGGTGGGACGGCCCGATCCGCCCGCCCGGGTCGCCCCGAAAAGTTTGCGGGAGAAACTGATTGGCTGCACGGCGGTGGAGGCGCCGGCCTCTGCGCGTCTGAAGAACATGCCGCTCACCTCTCCCCGGTCCCCGCCCGTTTTACGGGTGCGTTAGTACACTATTGCACCATCACAGCAAATTAGCCAAGGGTAATAGGTCACAGTTTTGGCAGGGCCAAACGGCACCCCCGCACTCGAGGGTCTACCCGACGGTCAACGGCGCCGACCAGCGCACTCGGACCCCGCCTCCCGGGGCGGCCGAGATCTCGCACCGACCGCCGACCGCCACGGCCCGGCTCTGCATGTTTGCCAGCCCGCTACGCCGCCGGTTGTCGGCGGGTATGCCCCGGCCGTCGTCGGTGATCTCCACCAGCAGTTCGTCGCCGACGCCGACCTCGATGGTCAGCGATCGCGCCCCGGAGTGCCGCAAGGTGTTGCTGATGGCCTCGGTGGTGATCGCCTCGGCGTGGTCGGCCAGGGTGGCGTCGACGATGGTCATCGGGCCGGACATCCGCACCGTGGTCGTGATCTGGCGGCCCTCGGTCAGTTCGGCGACGAGGCGCTGGATGCGCTGGCGGAGGTCCACCGCGGCGCCGTCCGAGCGCTGCAGGCCGAAGATGGTCGAGCGGATGTCGTCGATGGTGGCCTGCAGGTCGTCGATGGTCCCGGTCAGCCGGTCGGCGATCTGCGGCGAGCGGACCCGCGCCACGGTGCCCTGCAGGTCCATTCCCGCGGCGAACAACTTCTGGATCACGTGGTCGTGCAGGTCCTGCGCGATGCGTTCGCGGTCGGCGAGCAGGCTCAGCTCCCGGGCCCGCTCCCGGGCGGCGGCCACCGTCAACGCCACCGCTGCATGGTCGGCGAAGTCGCACATCAGGTCCAGCTTGGCGGCGTTGAACGGCGGGTGGTCGCGGTGCCGGGCCACCGCGAGCACGCCGATCACCGCGTCGGCCGCGCGCAACGGCATCACGATGGCCGGGCGCTCACCGGCGTCGGTGAACGCCTGGATCGGGTGCCGGAACGACTCGGTGATCAACGGGGTTCCGGAGCGGAACACCTCACCGCTGGTCGAGCTGGCCACCGGGACGCGCTGGCCCAGTACGGCGTCGGCATGCAATCCCGAAGCGACCGTCACGAGCAGCGCGCCCACCTGATCGGCCGGCGCATCCAGGTCGTCCGGGGTCAGCACGATCGCCTGCTCGGCGCCGGTCAGCGCACGGGCCCGGTCGGCGACCAGTTGCAGCGGGTTGACCCCGGGGCGCGGGCCGGCCAGCAGCGCGGTGGTGATTTCGCGGCTTGCGCTGCTCCACTCCGCGGAGGCGCGCACCCGCTCGAAGAGCTGGGCGTTGTCGACGGCGACCGCGGCCGCCGAAGCCAGTGCCGTCGCGACCGCCTCGTCGGACTCGGTGAACCTCCGCTCCGACGGCAGGTCGGTCAGGAACAGGCTGCCGAACACCGATCCGCGGATCAGGATGGGCACCCCGAGGAACGCCGCCATCGGCGGGTGGTACTCGGGAAACCCGGACGCCGCCGGGTGGTCCCGCAGATCGTCGAGGCGCAGCGGTTCGTGCTGATCGAGCAGGAAACCGAGCAGGCCCTTGCCGACGGGCGGGTAGCCGATCCGCCGCGCGGTCTGCTCGTCCATTCCGGCGTGCAGGAAGGTGGCCAGCCGGCCGTCGTCGCCGCGGACCCCGAGCGCGCCGTAGCGGGCGCCGGTGAGCGCCATCGCCGCGGTGATGATCCGGTTCAGCGTGGCCTCGAGATGCAGATCCGAGCCGATCCCGACGATCAGGCCGAGCAGCTGCCCCATCTGGTCCCGCGCGGCGAGCAGCTCGTCGAGGTCGGCGTGGATACGCCCGACCAGCCTTGGATCGCCCAGCCGGGCGAAGGCCGATTCCCTGCCCTGATCGTCCCGCACCGCATCCCCCACGAACGCCGACTTGCGCCATCGACCCTACGCGCTCGGTGCCTGCCGCGGTGTGGAAGGCGCTGGCCCGCCGCCCATCCTGACCTCGTCGGCCGGTGCACGCCGGTAGTGTCTGCCGGATGAGTTCCGGCCACGAGCACAAGCCCGACCGTGATCTGCCGCCCGGCATGGCCGAGCAGCTCGATCTGCCCTACGCGGGCGTCGCCTCGTTCGGTCACCGGCCGTTTCTGACCGAGCCCGAGCAACTCGACGCGTGGAAGCCGGACGTCGCGATCGTCGGCGCGCCGTTCGACGTCGGCACCACCAACCGGCCCGGTGCGCGGTTCGGTCCGCGGGCGATCCGGGCGACGGCCTACGAACCGGGCACCTACCACATGGATCTGGGCCTGGAGATCTTCGACTGGCTGGAGGTCGTCGACTTCGGCGACGCGTACTGCCCGCACGGGCAGACCGAGGTGTCCCACGCCAACATCAAGGAGCGCGTGCGCGCGATCGCCAGCCGCGGCATCGTGCCGGTGATCCTCGGCGGCGACCACTCGATCACCTGGCCGGCCGCCACCGCGGTCGCCGATTTTCACGGCTACGGCAACGTCGGCATCGTGCACTTCGACGCCCACGCCGACACCGCCGACGAGATCGAGGGCAACCTGGCCAGCCACGGCACCCCGATGCGCAGGCTGATCGAGTCCGGGGCCGTCCCGGGCAGCCACTTCGTGCAGGTCGGGTTGCGCGGTTACTGGCCGCCCCAGGACACCTTCGAGTGGATGCTCGAGCAGAAAATGACCTGGCACACCATGCAGGAGATCTGGGAGCGCGGCTTCAAGGCCGTGATGGACCAGGCCGTCAGCGAGGCGCTGGCCAAGGCCGACAAGCTCTACGTGTCGGTGGACATCGACGTGCTGGACCCCGCGCACGCGCCCGGCACCGGCACGCCCGAGCCGGGCGGCATCACCAGCGCCGACCTGCTCCGGATGGTCCGCCAACTGTGCTACGAGCACGACGTCGCCGGGGTGGACGTCGTCGAGGTGGCGCCGGCCTACGA
>JAGQTW010000296.1 GCA_020438785.1 Mycobacterium sp.
CCGAACAGCTTCTCGGCGGCCTTGGCCACCGCCTCACGCTGATCGGTCGGCACGCCGAGCATTTCGGAGATCGTCATCATGGGCAGCCGGGCCGAACAGGCGGCGACGAAGTCCACCTCGCCGGCACCCACGAGTTCGTCGACGACCGCGGCGGCGTTCTTGCGGACCTGTTCCTCGATCTGGGCGACATGCCGGGGGGTGAACGCGGAGCTGATCAGCCGGCGGTACAGGGTGTGCTGCGGCGGGTCCATCATCAGGAAGAAGGTCGCGATGCGCTGCAACTCCGCAGGCATCGGGTCCAGTGCGATCCCGTTGGCCGAACTGAACAGCTCCGGGTGCAGGCTGGCCTGCACGATGTCGGCGCGGCGGGTCAGCGCCCAGAACCCCGGCTCGGTGCCGTCGAACACCGAGGGAACCGGCGGGTGCCAGCTGAGCCCGGGCGTGGCCCGCAGTTCGGCGAAGGTCCGGTCCCGGGCGTCGAAGGTCTGTCCCCAGAACTCCCGCGAGGTGACGTCGTGCGGGCTGAACCGTTCGTCGGACACGAGCACAGCGTGACACTTTGGCAAAATTTTGTAAAGACACCCGCGGGCCTCCCGGATGGTGAGCCCGCGTGACACATCAGCCTCGACCTGTAATCCTGTACACGTGAGCCAAGCGCCCGCCGGAAGCGACGCGGTACCCGAGGAGGACGAGACGTCCTCGCGCAACCGCATCCTGAAGGCCACCGCCGAGGTGCTCGCGCGCAACGGCCAGACCAAGCTCAGCCTGTCCGAGGTGGCCCTACAGGCCGGTGTCTCCCGGCCGACGCTCTACCGGTGGTTCGCCTCCAAGGAGGAACTGCTGCGCGCGTTCAGCGTGTACGAACGGCACATGTTCGACAGCGGCATCGGCCGCGCCACCGCCGGGCTGCGCGGCGCCGACAAGCTCGACGCCGCCTTGCGGTTCATCGTGTCCTACCAGCAGTCCTACTCGGGTGTGCGGTTGATCGACATCGAACCCGAGGTGGTCATCACCCAGCTGTCGACCATCCTGCCCGTCATGCGGGCCCGGTTGGAGCGGCTGTTGACCGGACCCAACGCCGCGCTCAAGGCTGCCACCGCGATCCGGGTCGCGGTGTCGCATTACGTGGTTCGCAGCGACGATGCCGAACAGTTCCTGGCTCAGCTGCGCCACGCCGTCGGCATCAAGCAGTGACCGATCTCGACATCGGGGTATACGTCCCCCAGATGGGCTTCACCTTCGCCGAGATTCTGCACCGGGCCCGGCGCTGTGAGGAGCTCGGCATCGGCTCGCTGTGGCTCTACGACCACATGTACGGGCCCGGGGTTCCGGACATCGACTCCCTGGAGGGCTGGACGCTGGCGACCGCCCTGTTGAGCCGGACCGAACGGCTGCGGGTCGGACACCTGGTGCTGTGCAACCAGTTTCGGCATCCCGCGGTGCTGGCCAAGATGGCGACCACGCTGGACCAGATCTCGGGTGGTCGGCTGGAACTTGGCGTCGGCAGCGGCTCCATCGAGGACGAGCATCGTCGGATGGGCCTGGCGTGGGGCTCGTTCGTCGACCGCAGTGAGCGGCTGCGCGAGACCCTGGAGATCCTGGTTCAGGCCTTCGCCGACGAGCGGATCGACTTCAGCGGAACGCATTACGCCGTGCGTGACATGCCGATCAAGCCGGGCCCGGTGCAACGCCCGCGTCCGCCTCTCATCGTCGGCGGCTCCGGGGAGAAGTACACCCTGCCACTGGTCGCGCGCTACGCCGATGTCTGGAACGTGCCGACATACGCGCTGGGCGAGATGGAGCACAAGCTTGCGGTCCTGCGATCGCTGTGTGAGCGGATCGGCCGCGACCCCGCCGAGATCGTGATGTCCGTGGAGGCGGTGCTGGCTCTCGCCCCCGACGATGCGGCGCTGGCGTCGGTTCGTCAGCTCGCCGAGAAGCGTTTCAGCAACCCGGCATTCGGCCTGCGCGAGGGTGGGCTGATGGGCACCCCGGCGGCCGTCGTCGACCGGCTCGGCGAACTGCAGGCGATGGGCTTCGACCAGGTTGTGCTGTTCACCCACGACCGCGCCTCGGACGCCACCCTGGAACTGCTGGCCGCCGAGGTGCTGCCGCGGTTGTAGGGCGCTCAGTCGAAGGTGACGACGACCTTGTCGGCGGCCCCCGGCGTCCGCGCCGTGACCAGAGCCTCCTGAACGTCATCGAATCCGAAGGTGTGGCTGACGATTACGGCGTACTTCTCCCAGTTGGCGGCCAGATCCCTGGTCACCTCGAAGATCTCGGTGGGGTACCCCATCGAGCCGATGACGGTGATCTCATTGGCCATCAGGTTGACGAGGTCGATCGCGACGGGCTCCTTGTGCACCGCGACGACGCCGAGGCGGGCCCCGTTCTGGGCGGCGCGCAACGCGCCGTCGATCACCGCGGGCGTTCCGGCGCAGTCGAGGTAGATGTCGGTGCCGGCCTTGCCCGGCCACATCGCTTTACCGGGACCGTGCAGTTCGGTCAGCCGCGCGGCGACATCCTCGCCGGCCGCGTTGACGACGGCGTCGGCCCCCACCTCGAGGGCCTTCTCCAGGCGTGAACCGATGAGGTCGACGACGACCACGTTGTCGACGCCGATCGACTTGTAGGCGATGGTGGCGCCCAGCCCGATCGGTCCGGCGCCGAAGACGACGACCTTGTCCGTCGGCGACGGCCGGGTCTGGTTGACGCCGTGCCGGGCGACGGCCATCGGCTCGTTGAGGGCGGCGACCTGGAACGGGATGTCGGCGGGGATCACCTCCAGGCTGGTCCCCCGCACCGCGTTCTCGACGAGGAGATAGTCCGCGAGCGCCCCGCTCGCGCCGCCGTTGCCGATGACACCGCGCGGTGCGGCCATCGGATTGATGACGACATGGTCGCCCACCTTGATGCCGGTGACGGCCCGGCCGACCTCGACGACCTCGCCGGCCGGTTCGTGGCCGAGTGGCATCCGGCCGGTGTGCGGCGGCAGCCCGCCCATCGCGATGTACAGCGAATCCGACCCGCAGATGCCGCAAGCCTTCATCTTCACCAGCACGTCGGCCGCCCCCGGGGCCGGGTTGGGAACCTCGAGGACTTCGGTCTTGCCCGGGCCGGTCACCATCGACACCCGCATTCTCACTCCTCGCATAGTCGCACTGGCGCAAAGCATTTCGCGCCGGGTTGGCCTCGGTTGGCGATTGACACCGGTCGCGGGCAGCCCTACCGTGACCGTCATGGTAAGCCACGCCCGCGCCCGGCCGACGACGATCGCAGCATCCCGGTGACGGGTCCGCTGGACGGCCGCCGAGCCGTGGTGACCGGGGCCGCGACGGGGCTCGGCGCCGCGGCGGTGCGCGCACTGTCCGCCGCCGGGGCCCGGGTGGTGGCCACCTATCACCAGACCGAGCCCGATGACGGCGCCGGCGCGGCCTGGCTGCAGTGCGATGCCCGCGACGCCGCTGCGGTCGA
Organism: Mycobacterium sp.; assembly: GCA_020438785.1. Classification (GTDB taxonomy): domain Bacteria; phylum Actinomycetota; class Actinomycetes; order Mycobacteriales; family Mycobacteriaceae; genus Mycobacterium. The sequence continues at coordinate 3,475 of JAGQTW010000296.1, forward strand.
CGCGATGATGGATGCCGCGGTGACCCGGCTCGGCGGGCTGGACGTTCTGGTCAACGCCGCGGGCCTGTGGCAGCAGGGCGTGCCCGGCACAATCACCGCCGCCGACATCGACTTTCTCATCGGCACCAACTTGAAGACCACCATCTTCACCAACCAGGCCGCGCACGCGGTGATGCGGCGGACCGGCGGGCGCATCATCAACTTCGGTTCCGCCGAAGCGGTGATGGGCAGCCCCATCTCGGCGGTGTACGCCGCCGCCAAGGGCGCGGTGCAGGCCTGGACCCGCTCGGCGGCCAAGGCCTGGGCGTCGGACAACGTCACGGTCAACGCGCTGGCGCCGGCCATGCAGACCCGGGGCGCCGAGCGGCTGCGGGAGTTCCTCGGCCCGGCCGCCGCCCCGCTCATCGATCAGCAGATCAAGGCCAGCATTCCGCTCGGCGGTGCGCTCGGTGATCCCGACCGGGACCTCGGCCCGGTGCTGGTGTTCCTGGCGGGTGCGGGTTCGCATTTCATCACCGGCCAGCTGCTCGCCGTCGACGGCGGGCTGGTCATGCTAGGCGGCTGATTCCGCGGGCCGAGTGTGCATTCCGGTGCACCGCGAGCGGCGTGTTGCGTTACGAAACCGCACACTCACGGCCCATCAGCGCCGGGCGAAGGCGGGGGCGCGCTCCGGCCGCACGCCGACCCCGACGAAGTACGCCGGGATGGCCGCCAGCCAGGGCAGCCGCTGCAGCACGGTGGTGAGGACGGCGGGCGGGTCGGCGCTCTCACCGCGCAGAATCGGCTCCACCAGCTGGCGATGCATGAACCGCTGCACCGCCTGGGTCAGCACTGCCGCGGGCAGCCGGCGGCGGCGCACGGCGGCCAGGTCTCGCTGGGTGACGTCGCGCCGCAACAGCGGCTCGGCCAGCAGCGTCGCGGCACCCACCGCGTCCTGAACGGCGATGTTGATGCCGATCCCGCCGACCGGCGACATGGCGTGCGCGGCGTCACCGATGCACAGCAGGCCGTCGGCGTTCCAGCGCCCGAGCCGGTTCAGCCGTACGTCGAGGAACTTCACGTCGTCCATCGAGTTCAGCGCCGACACGTCGGCCTCCGAGATCAGCGCGGCGAGTTCGGACTTGAACGCATCGAGGCCCTTGGCGCGCAGCTGGGCGTCACTGCCCTTGGGAATCAGGTAGGCGATCTGGAAGTAACCCTCGCGGGGGATCATGATGAGCAGCCGCCCCGGCGCCGTGCGCGGAATCAGCGAGTACTCGGCGTCGTCCGCCCTGGGCAGCCGGAACCACCACACGTCGAAGGGCACCGGATACTCGCGCGCCGTCAGGCCGGCGGCCTGCCGGACCACCGAGGTGCGGCCGTCGCAGGCGACGGTGAGATCGGCGCGTAGTTCACCCTCGCCCGCCGGGGTTCGGTAGCGAACCCCGACGGTTCGGCCGCCCTCGGTCAGCAGGCCGGTCACCTCGTGTTCCAACCGCAGGCCGAACGTCGGCTCCGCCTGGGCCGCGTCGGCCAGCAGGTCCAGCAGATCCCACTGCGGCACCATCGCGATGTAGGGATGCGGCTGGCGCAGTCGGCGGAAGTCCACCATGGTCAGTGAGGTGCCGTCGAGGTCCAGTGCGGCCTGTTCGACCTTGCTCTGCGGCAACGCCGTGAACTTCTGCCACAGCCCCAGATCGTCGAGGAGCCGCAGCGTGCTGGGATGCACTGTGTCGCCGCGGAAGTCGCGAAGGAAGTCGGCGTGCTTCTCCAGCACGGTCACCTCGACACCGGCCCGGGCGAGCAGCAGCCCGAGCACCATGCCGGCGGGACCGCCGCCGACGATCGCACAAGTGGTGGAGTCCGTCATACCCTCACGCTAGCTGCCGCACGATGCGGGGTCAGAACTCGATCCGCTCGCCGATGATGACGGTGCGTTCCAGCGGTAGCTGGAAATACAGCGCCGCGTCGGCGGTGATGTACGAGGTCGCGATGAACAGTCGCTTGCGCCACGCCGCCATGGTGGGTTTGTCCCCGGCACACAGTTCGAGTTTGGACAGGAAGTAGGAGGCGCTGTCGACGTCGACCGGCCCCTCGGTGGTCGACGGGTCGATCAGCCGCAGCACGTGGGGCACGTTGGGCCGCTCCATGTAGCCGAACTTGGCCGCCACGAAGAAGATCCCATCGTGCCGGTCGCCCAGGTCGTCCACGGAGAGACGGTCGGCATCGTCGACGCGCGGCACCGGTTTGGTGTCCAGCGACAGGATGATCACGTGCTCATGCAGCACATGGTTGTGCTCGACGTTGGCCCGCATCGCCAGCGGCGCGGTCTGGCTGCCCCGGTTGAGGAAGATGGCGGTCCCCGGGATGCGCGGCAGCGGCGGCCGATGTCCATCGATCTCGGCGATGAACTCGGGCAACGGCCCTTCGGCCTCGTCGCGCGCGCGGGTCACGATCGCGCGTCCCTTCTGCCAGGTCGTCATCACGGTGAAGGCCAGGATGCCGATCAGCAGCGGGAGCCACGCGCCGTGCATCAGCTTGGTCAGGTTGGCGGCGAAGAACATCAGGTCCACCACCAGTAGGGCGCCACCCCCGACCAGCACAAGCCACAACGGCCAGTGCCAGCGTTTGTGGGCGATGTAAAAGAACAACAGCGTGGTGATGGTGATGGTGCCGGTGACCGCCATGCCGTAGGCGTAGCCCAGGGCGGCCGAACTGCGGAAGGCGAAGATCAGGATCAGCACCGCCACCATCAGGAAGCCGTTGATCCACGGTACGTAGATCTGTCCGATCGAGGACTCCGAGGTGTGGGCCACCCGCAGCCGCGGCAGGTAGCCGAGCTGGGCGGCCTGGGATGCCACCGAGTAGGCACCGGTGATGACGGCCTGGGAGGCGATCACCGTCGCCGCGGTGGCCAGGACCGTCATCGGCAGTTGCGCCCAGCCGGGCGCGAGCAGGAAGAACGGTGCGTTCACCACGCTCTCGTTCCCGAGCAGGTACGCCCCCTGCCCGAAGTAGTTGAGCACCAGCGCCGGCAACACCAGAGCCAGCCATCCCAGGGTGATCGACCGGCGACCGAAATGACCCATGTCGGCGTAGAGCGCCTCGGCGCCGGTCACCGAGAGCACCACCGCAGCAAGCGCGAAGAACGCGATGTGGAAGTGCCCGGTCATGAAGCCCAGCGCATACGTCGGTGAGAGCGCCCGCAGGATCTCCGGGTGCCCGGCGATCCCCCGCACACCCAGCGTCCCGATGGTGATGAACCAGAGGATCATCACCGGCCCGAAGAACCGGCCGACCATCGCGGTGCCGTGCCGCTGCACGGCGAAGAGTCCGATGATGATCACCGCCGTGATCGGCACCACCCACTCCGCGAGTTGCGGGTTGACGATCTTGAGGCCTTCGACCGCGGAGAGCACCGAAATTGCCGGCGTGATCATGCTGTCACCGAAAAAGAGTGCGGCGCCTAGTATTCCGAGTGCGGCGAGGGCAGCGGCCAGCCGACCTCCCCGGCGGCGGCCGGATCTGTTGACCAGGGTGATGAGCGCCATCACCCCGCCCTCACCGTGGTTGTCGGCGCGCATGACCAACATGACATAGGTGAGTGTGACGATGATCATCACCGACCAGAACACCAGCGAGACCACGCCGTAGATGTTGTTGATGTTGATCGGCACCGGGTGCGGGTCGTCGGGGTTGAACAGCGTCTGCAGGGTGTAGATCGGGCTGGTGCCGATGTCGCCGAACACGACACCGAGCGCGCCGATCACCAGACCGGCGCGGAGTCGGTCGGCCGGGGAGTGCGTGCCCCTCGACACCGCCGCATCAGTCGTCATGGGCCCTTCTCACTCGTGGCGCCCGGCAGCCATCCCCCGGCGACGTGCAGTGAATCGTAGCCACGAAGATTCCTCGCCGCCCGGAAACGCCGTACGGTTGAGCCGATGCGTATCGCCCTGTTCGCGACCTGCCTGGCCGATGCGATGTTCCCCCGGGCCGCGATCGCCACCGTGGCCGTGCTCGAACGCCTCGGCCACGAGGTGGTCTTCCCCGCCGGGCAGACCTGCTGCGGCCAGATGCACATCAACACCGGCTATCTCGGGCAGGCCACCGACCTTGTCCGCCATCATGTCGAGGTGTTCGAGGCGGCCGGCTGCGACGCCATCGTGGCGCCGTCGGGGTCCTGCGTGGGTTCGGTGCGCCATCAGCACGCGATGGTGGCGCGGCGCGGCGGTGACCGCGCGCTGGCCGAGCGCGCGGAGGCCGTCGGGGCACGTACCTACGAGTTGTCCGAACTCCTTGTCGACGTGCTCGGCGTTCGTGATGTCGGCGCCTGCTACCCGCACCGGGTCACCTACCACCCGACGTGCCACTCGCTGAGGCTGCTGCGCGTCGGCGACAAGCCGCTGGAGTTGTTGCGGCATGTGCGCGGCCTGACACTGGTGGAGTTGCCGAGCGCCGACACCTGCTGCGGGTTCGGCGGCACCTTCGCGATCAAGAATGCCGACACGTCCACGGCGATGCTCGCCGACAAGACGGCCGCGGTCGTCTCCTCGCGCGCCGAGGTGTGCACCGCGGGCGACAGTTCGTGTCTGATGCACATCGGCGGTGGCTTGAGCCGCGCCGGCTCCGCGGTCCGCACCGTGCACCTCGCCGAGATCCTCGCGGCGACGGAAGCCGTTCCATGACAACCTTTCTAGGCACCCCTGGCTTCGGGAACCTCCGTGGCGAGGAGGGGTTCCCGGCGGCGGCCCGCCGCGCCCTGCGCAACGCCCAGATCCGCCGCAACGTGGGTCATGCCACCCGGGCCATCCGCACCAAGAGGCTTGCCGCGGTGGCCGAGTGCCCGGACTGGGAGCAGCTGCGTTCCGCGGGCAGCGCGCTCAAACAGGACGTCCTGGCCCGGCTGCCGGAGCTGCTGGAGGAACTCGAGGCCAACGTCGTCGCCCGCGGTGGTCAGGTGCACTGGGCCCGGGATGCCGCCGAGGCCAACCACATCATCACCGGCCTGGTCCGCGCCCGCGGCGCCGACGAGGTGGTGAAGGTGAAATCGATGGCCACCCAGGAGATCGGCCTCAACGAGCACCTCGCGGCCGAGGGGATTGCCGCGATCGAGACGGACCTCGCGGAGCTGATCGTGCAACTCGGCCACGACAAGCCGAGCCACATCCTGGTGCCCGCGATTCACCGCAACCGCGGCGAGATCCGGGAGATCTTCGCCCGGGCGATGCCCGATGCCGCCGACCTCACCGACGAACCGCACGCGCTGGCGATGGCGGCGCGAGCCCATCTGCGCCGAAAGTTTCTGTCCGCCAAGGTCGCCGTCAGCGGTGCGAACTTCGGTGTGGCCGAGACCGGGACGTTGGCCGTGGTCGAGTCCGAGGGTAACGGCCGGATGTGCCTGACCCTGCCGGACACCCTCATCACGGTGATGGGCATCGAGAAGGTGGTGCCGCGATTCACCGATCTCGAAGTCTTCATGCAACTGCTGCCGCGATCCTCCACAGCGGAGCGAATGAACCCCTACACCTCGATGTGGACCGGTGTGCACCCCGGGGACGGCCCGCAGGAC
>JAGQTW010000297.1:0-631 GCA_020438785.1 Mycobacterium sp.
TGCTGAACGCCGGTGTGCCGCTGAAGGCCCCGGTGGCCGGCATCGCCATGGGTCTGGTCTCCGACGAGGTGAACGGTGAGACGCGCTACGTCGCGCTGACCGACATCCTCGGCGCCGAGGATGCCTTCGGAGACATGGACTTCAAGGTCGCGGGCACCAAGGAGTTCGTCACCGCGCTGCAGCTGGACACCAAGCTCGACGGCATTCCGTCGCAGGTGCTGGCCGGTGCGTTGGCGCAGGCCAAGGACGCCCGGCTGGCCATCCTCGAGGTGATGGCGGAGGCCATCGACGCCCCCGACGAGATGAGCCCGTACGCGCCGCGCGTCACCGCGATCAAGGTGCCGGTCGACAAGATCGGCGAGGTGATCGGGCCCAAGGGCAAGATGATCAACTCGATCACCGAGCAGACCGGTGCATCCATCTCGATCGAGGACGACGGCACCGTGTTCGTCGGCGCCACCGACGGCCCGTCCGCGCAGGCGGCGATCGACATGATCAACGCGATCGCCAACCCGCAGCTGCCGAAGGTCGGCGAGCGCTTCCTGGGAACGGTGGTGAAAACCACTGACTTCGGTGCTTTCGTCTCGCTGCTCCCCGGCCGCGACGGTCTGGTCCACATCTCGAAGCTGGG
>JAGQTW010000297.1:690-4165 GCA_020438785.1 Mycobacterium sp.
GTCGAGATCGCCGACATCGACAACCGCGGCAAGATCTCGCTGATCCTGGTCGCCGAGGACGAGGCGGCCGAGGCGCCCGCCGAGCCCGCGCCCGCCGACGCCGCGACCGCCAGCAGCTAGGTGCCGGTAAACCTGCACCGCGGCCGGCGCAATGGCGAGCCGGCCCGGGAGGTTTCGGCTATTCGCCGCACCGTCCTGCCGGGCGGTCTGCGGGTGGTCACCGAATTCGTGCCGTCGGTGCGGTCGGCGTCGGTCGGGGTCTGGGTCAACGTGGGTTCACGCGACGAGGGCCCGACCGTCGCCGGTGCCGCGCACTTCCTGGAACATCTACTGTTCAAGGCGACTCCGACGCGCACCGCGGTGGAGATCGCGCAGGCCGTCGACGCGGTCGGCGGTGAACTGAACGCGTTCACCGCCAAGGAGCACACCTGCTACTACGCGCATGTGCTCGACGACGATCTGGAACTCGCCGTCGACCTGGTTTCCGATGTGGTGCTGCGGGGTAGTTGCGAGTCCCATGACGTCGAACTCGAACGCGACGTGGTGCTCGAGGAGATCGCCATGCGCGACGACGATCCCGAGGACGCCCTCGGCGACGTGTTCTTCGCGGCCATGTTCGGCGACCATCCGGTCGGGCGCCCGGTGATCGGCAGCGTCGACTCGGTGGCGGCGATGACGCGCTCGCAGTTGCACTCCTTCCACGTCCGGCGCTACATCCCGGAGCGGATGGTCGTCGCCGTTGCGGGCAACGTCGACCACGACGTGGTTGTGGCGTTGGTGCGCAAGTACTTCGGCCGCAACCTGGTCAAGGGCCGGCGGCCGCAGCCGCCGCGCAAGGGCACCAGGCGGCTGGCCGGCCGGCCCGGCCTGGCCGTGCTGGACCGCGACTGCGAGCAGACCCACCTGTCGCTGGGCGTCCGCATCCCGGGCCGGCACTGGCCGCAGCGCTGGCCGCTCGCGGTGCTGAACACCGCACTAGGCGGGGGGCTCAGTTCGCGGTTGTTCCAGGAGATCCGGGAGCGGCGCGGGCTGGCCTACTCGGTGTACTCGAGCATCGACACCTTCGCCGACGGCGGCACGCTGTCGGTGTACGCCGGCTGCCTGCCGGAACGCTTCGACGAGGTGGTGCGCCTGACCACCGAGGTGCTCGAGGCGGTGGCCCGCGACGGCATCAGCGACGCCGAGTGGCGCATCGCCAAGGGCTCGATGCGCGGCGGCCTGGTGCTCGGCCTGGAGGACTCCGCCTCGCGGATGAACCGGCTCGGCCGCAGCGAACTGAACTACGGCGAGTACCGCACCATTTCGAGCACGCTGGCCGATATCGACGGGGTGACCCTCGAGGACGTCAACGCGGTGGCCCGCCAGATCCTGACCAAGCCGTTCGGCGCCGCGGTGCTGGGACCCAGGCGGCCGAAACGATCACTGCCCCAACCGCTGCGATCGATCCCGGAGCTCGCGGGTTGATGTTCGGCCTGTCCGATCTGGCGGTCCCCATCATCGGGGCGCCGATGGCGGGCGGACCCGGCACCCCGGCCCTGGCGGCGGCGGTGTCCAACGCCGGCGGGCTGGGCTTCCTGGCGGCCGGCTACCTGACCGCGGAGAAGTTCGCCGACGGTATCGCCGCTGTTCGCGCCGCGACCACCGGGCCGATTGGTGTGAATCTCTTTGTGCCGCAGCCTTCGCTGGCCACTCCCGCCGCTCTCGACCGCTATCGAGAAGAGCTCACGCCGCTGGCCGAGCGCTTCGGCGCCGCGCCCGGCCAGACCCACCCCGACGACGACGCCTGGGACGCCAAGATCGACGTGGTCGCCGACACCGCACCCGAGATGGCGTCGTTCACGTTCGGCTGCCCGTCGGCGGAGACCCTCGCCCGGCTGCGCACGCGCGGTGTGCTCACAGCAGTCACGGTCACCTCGCTCGACGAGGCCGGGATCGCCGTGGGTGCCGGCGCCGACGTGCTGGTGGTGCAGGGGCCCGAGGCCGGCGGGCACCGCGGCACGTTCGATCCCGGGCGACGACCGGGGGAGGAGCCGTTGGACGCGCTGCTGTCCGCCGTCTGTGTGGCCCACGATCTCCCGGTGATCGCCGCCGGCGGGCTGACGAGCGCCGGTGACGTCCGGCGGGCACTTGACCTGGGCGCGTCCGCCGCGCAGGCCGGCACCGCCCTGCTGCTGGCCGACGAGGCGGGCACCAATCCCGTTCACCGACAGGCACTGACGGACCCTCAGTTCACCCACACGGTCGTCACCTGCGCGTTCTCCGGCCGGTACGCCCGCGGCCTGGCCAATGGGTTCACCGACCGCTACGACCCCGTGGCGCCGCTGGGCTATCCGGAGGTCAACCAGTTGACCGGGGCCATGCGCCGCGCCGCGATCGCCGCCGCCGACCCGCACGGCACCAACCTGTGGGCGGGCACCGCGTGGCGGCGGATCCGCGGGGGCGCCGCCGCCGGCATCGTCGCCGCGTTGGCCCAGGAGGTCGCATGACGTTCTCGCGCCGCCGCCTGCTGGTCGGTGGTCTGGCATTGACCGCGGTGGCGGCGTGCGGGCACAAGCAGTCCTACACGCCACCCCGATTGAGCGATCCCGCCGAACCGCTGCCACCGCTGGCCGATCGCATCGGCCTGCTCGAGAAGCGCGACAACGCTTTCGTCGGACTCTACGGGCTGAACCTGGGGTCGAACGCCACGGTTGCGCACCGCGACAACGATATGTTCGCGATGTGCTCGACCTTCAAGGCCTACCTGGCCGCCCGGGTACTGCAGAAAGCCCAGCGCGGCGAGTTGGTCATGACCGACACGCTGTATGTGGATCCTGCTGAGCTGCAACCGAACTCGCCGATCTCCGAGCCCAAGGCGGGCGGGCGGCTCGCGCTCGATGAGCTGTGCCGGGCGGTGCTGCAGCGCAGCGACAATACCGCGGCCAACATGCTGTTAGGCGCGATCGGCGGCCCGCCGGCCATCACCGAGTTCGCCCGTTCCATCGGCGACGAGCGCACCCGACTGGACCGCTGGGAGATCGAACTGAACTCCGCGCTGCCCGGCGATCCCCGGGACACCACCACCCCCCACGCGTTCGGTGGCGGGATCCGCGCGATCCTGACCGGAGACGTTCTCGACGAGGCGCACCGCCGCCAGCTCGAGGACTGGATGCGCGGCAATGTGACCTCGCGGATGCGGGCGGGTCTGCCGCCGGGCTGGACGTCGGCCGACAAGACCGGAAGCGGCGACTTCGCCAGCACCAATGACATCGGAATCGTGTTCGGGCCCAACGGCGAACGCATCCTGCTCGCGGTCATGACCCGCACGCAGTCGGACGACCCGAAGGCGCCGGCGCTGGGCCAGCTCATCGCGGATGTGACGACGCTGGCCCTGCCCACCCTGCGTGGGCTGGCCTAGACACCGGATGCGACCGACCGACGGGTGCCCCTGCGGGTCCGGCGAACCATTCGGGCGGTGCTGCCTGGCCCTGCACCG
>JAGQTW010000298.1 GCA_020438785.1 Mycobacterium sp.
CCGGTGACGGCGATGTGCTCGCCGGTGCCGACGGTCAGGCTCAGCGGCCGCAGCGCATCGTGGTCGGCGCCGGGGTAGCGGAACCGGGTGTCGGTGAGCCGGACCGGAACCGGTGCGGGCGGTGCGCCGTCGACCGGCGGCTCCAGCTTGTGCACGTCCGGGATGCCGCGCAGCCGGTCCAGCACCCGCGACAGCGCCCACCACCCGATCAGCGACACGATGATGATGGTGACCATCGCGTACACCATCATCAGCACCGGCCAGTAGTGCAGCGCGGTGGTGAACACGTTCTTGGCCTGCTCGGCACCCGGCCGCAGCGGCTCGAACAGGGACATGAACCGCACGGTGCCCTCGACGTTCGCGGTGATCGCCGCGAAGGTCACGGTGCGCAGCCGCTCCAGCACGGTTAGCGCGGCGATGATGAACAGTCCCAGGACGAAGCCGGCGGCCGCCCCGACCGCGATGACCGTGGGCGTGCCGCGGCCGCGCCGTTTGATGATGCCGGTCGCACCGCCGACGTACGCGCAGTTCAGCACCACCATGAATCCGCCGATACCGGCGATCGGGAAGGCGATCATGCAGGCCGCGAAGGTGGCGGCCAGCAGCACGCGCAGCCGGTAGCGGTAGGCCAGCAGGCCCATCGGGACGCTGACCAGAAGCGACACCCCGCCGGCGAACGGCACGATGATCGAGATGACGGCCAGTGCCGCGCTCAGGGCCCCCATGACGGCGGCCTGGGCCAACTCCACCGGGGTCAGCGCCCGGCCGGGACGCCGCGACGCCGCCGAACCCGGGGGCCGCAGTTCGGGCGCCTCCGGTCGCGTCGCGGTCATCACCCGATTCTGCCAGTCAGGACGGCGGGGCCACGGCCGCCGCGCGTCTGTGCGCAAAGCCGCCGGCCGCCGAGACCGACAACATAGAGCTTCTATGTAATGTTGGCGACATGGGTCCGATATCCCCGCAGACCACCACCGCCCTGGGTGCCGAGCTGCTCACCGTCGTCGCGAAGCTGAACCGGCTGGCCACCCAGCGCATCGGGCTACCGCTGCCCTGGGCGCAGGCCCGGCTGCTCGGCACCATCGACGACCAGGGTGAGGCGCGCATCTCCGATCTCGCCGAACTCGACCACTGCTCGCAACCCACGATGACCACCCAGGTCCGCCGGCTCGAGGACGCCGGCCTGGTGGCCCGCACCCAGGATCCCGACGACGCGCGCGCGGTGCGGATCCGCATCACGCAGGAGGGCCAGCGAACCCTGGCCCGGGTCCGGGCCGACCGGGCCGCCGTGATCGACCCGCGGATCGCGCGACTCTCCGACGCGGACCGCGAAACCCTGTCGGCAGCCGTCGGGGCGCTGCACCGGCTGCTCGACGATCTCGACAACTCACCCGAATAGCCGACCGCTCGGACCTCCCGCACCCGAGCGGTGTCGACATCACCCATGATGAACTCGACGACATCACCGAACAGGCCACCGCGCTGACCGTCGGCAACCAGAGCTGACGCACGGGGGCCGGACCCGAGGACGACGATGCAGTTCTGGTGCGGCACCCCGTTCATGAAGAGACCTGCCGAAGCGCCCGCGGTGGCCCGCATGGTCGATGAGGCCGGCTACGACGGCATGATCTGCGCCGACCACCTGATCTATCCGCGCGAGTTGCGCTCGCCGTACCCTTCGCCGTCCGGCGAGCCGGGCTGGGCGCCGGAGACGCCGTGGCCGGACAGCTGGGTGCTGATCGGGGCGATGGCCGCGGTGACGACACGGCTGCGGTTCTCCAACGCGGTCTACATCGCACCGGCCCGACCGCTGCTGGAAGTCGCCAAGCAGGTGGCGACCGCGGCCTCGCTGTCCGAGGGCCGGGTGTCGCTGGGTGTCGGAATCGGTTGGATGCGTGAGGAATACGAGCTGCTGGGCCAGGATTTCTCCAACCGCGGCAAGCGGCTCGACGAGATGATCCCGGCGCTGCGGGCCCTGTGGCGGGGCGGCTGGGTGTCCTGGGACGGAACCCACTATCAGGTGCCGGAGATGATGATCGAACCGCATCCGCCGCAACCGGTTCCGATCCTGTGCGGTGGGGAGTCCGAGGCGGCGCTGCGCCGGGCCGCCCGGCTGTGCGACGGCTGGATCGGCACCGCCTATAGCTGGGACGGTGCGGTAGCCCACGTCGAGAGGCTCACCGCCCTGCGCCGCGAATACGGCCGCGCCGAAAGGCCGTTCGAGATCATGCTGGCGCTGTTGGAGCGGCCGTCGCCGGACCTCTACAAACGCGCCGAGGACGCCGGCATCGCCGCGGTGATGTGCGCGCCGTGGGCCGCCGAGCCCGGTATCGACCACGGCACCGACGTCGAACGGTTCCGCCCGTCCATCGAGCGGTTCGCGGAATCGGTTGTGGCCAAATGTCGTTGAGTTAGCGCCACACGCTGGCGTCGGCGCCCTCCCGCGGCCGGGCCAGCGGGTGATCGGGGCCCAGCAGGTCGCCGGTGATGGTGGCGCAGAACCGGTACATCGGCAGGTCCATGATCGTGTTGCGCATCGGCTCCTCGATGAAGTGGCCCAGCCGCTCGGCGACGATGAACAGGGTCATGATCAGCACGCCCACCACGATCCCCAGCACGCTGTCGTGCCCGGCGGTGTCCAGCCGGGTGCACACCAGGATGCCGAAGAACCAGGCCATCGCGCGGACGAAGATCGCGTAGTGAACGGGGATGGCCTGGTTCGCGATTCGCTCCAGCGCCCCAGCGGCGCCCGCCTGCGCGGTGTTGAGGTTGGTCAGAATCACCCGGCCCTGCCGATCGATCAGGTCCACCAGCACCAGGTCGCGGGTGTCGGCCGCCTGCAGGTTGAGCAGCCTGGTGGCGCTCGTCTGCGGCGGGTCCTCCGGGGTCAGCTCCGCCACCCCGGGCAGCGGGGGCACCCCGCGCAGTTCCGCGGCGAGTTGCCAGGCGTGCCGGACCTGCCTGCGGCGCATCCGGTCCAGCGTCGGCGCGATCGCCGCGGAGGTGTCGTCGAGCGCGGTGAGCGCGTTGTTCAGCGCCCGGCAGTTGGCGACGACCGCACCCCACTGGGTGCGGGCCTCCCACCACCGGTTGTAGGCGGCGCTGTTGCGGAAGCCGATGAAGATCGAGACGACCACCCCCAGCAGGGGCACCAGGGTGGCCGCGGCCGAGAACTGGATCCGATCGGACAGCAGCGCCATCACCGCGGCCACGACGAGCACCGCCAGCAGGTCGTAGCGCAACAGGTAGAGCACGAGTCCGCACACCTTCAGCGGGCCGGCGCGTCCCACACTGCGAATCACCGAAGCACCGTCACATCCACACCGCGGCGCTGTCGGGCTCGCGCGGGCGGGCCAGCGGATGCCCGGCGCCGAGCAGGTTGCCGGTGATCAGGCTGCAGAACCGGTACATCGGCAGGTCGAAGATGCTGTTGCGCATCGGCAACTCGATGAAATGCCCGATCCGCTCGGCGACCACGAACACCGCCATCAACAGCACCCCCACCACGATGCCCCCGAGGTGGTGGCTGGACGAGTCGAGCCGGTTGAACGCGACGATCGCGAACAGCCACGCCAGACCGCGGATGAAAAGGTCGTACTGGATGGGCACGGGCTGGTTGCGGATCCGCTCCAGGCCGCTCTGCGCCGTCACCGTGCCGGTGTTGACCGACATCAGCATCACCCGGGCCTGCTCGTCGATATAGCCGTCCGCGTACAGCGTCTGGACGTCGCGCGCCTGCAGCGCCAGCAGATCGGTGGCGTCGGCGTCGGGCCCATCCTCCGGCGTCAGCTCCGCCACCCCGGGCAGCGGCGCGATCCCCCGCATCTCGGCGGCCAGCTGCCAGACGTAGCGAACCTGGCGCCGGCGCATCCGGTCGAGGGTGGAACACATTGCGGGCGCGCCGGTGTCGACCGAGCACAGCGTGTTGTGCAGCGCCCGGGAGTTGATGATGATGCCGCCCCACAGGGTGCGGGCCTCCCACCACCGGTTGTAGGCGTTGCTGTTGCGGAAGCCGATGAAGATCGACGCGGCGATGCCCAGCACCGAGAGAACCGCGACCGACTCGCTCTGGATGGCGTCCGGAATCGGGACCATGATCGCGGCGACCACCAGGACGGCCAGCAGGTCGTAACGCAGCTGCCAGGCCACCAGGCCGGCCGCCTTGACCGGCCCCAGGCGCCCGACGCTGCGGATCATCGGCTCAGATCACCGTGCCGACGAGTCTGCCGACGAAGTAGGTGGCGGCGATCGCGATCACCCCGAACGCGAGCTGGCGCGCCGAGCCGAACACCACCGACCCGCGGGTGAAGCGCGCCGCGACACCGCCGGCGATCAGTAGGCCGATGGCGCCGCAGAGCAGGCCCGGCCACAGCGCCTCCACGCCGAACAGGTACGGCAGCAGCGGGACGACGGCACCGATGGCGAACATCAGGAACGAGGACACCGCCGCCACAATCGCCGACGGCTTCTCCCGGGGGTCGACGCCCAGTTCCTGCGCCAGGTGGAAGTGCACGGCGCGCTCCTCGTCGAGGTGGATCTCCTCGGTGGCCTTGCGCGCCGTCTCCTCGGTGAGCCCCATGTCCATCAGCATCGCGACGAGTTCCAGCTTCTCGGCGTGCGGCTGGTTTTCGAACGCGCGCCGTTCGGCGCGCACCTCCGAGTCGATCTGCTCGTTGGCGGTGGTCACCGACGTGTACTCCCCGAGGGCCATCGAGAACGCGCCGGCGAGCAGACCCGCGACGCCGGAGAGCACCACGGTTTGCGCGTCCGCGCCGGCGGCGACGCCGGCGATCAGGGCCGTGTTGGAGACCAGACCGTCCATCGCACCGAACGTCGCTGCCCGCAGCCACCCCCCGGTGACGTCGGCGTGGGTGTGGTCGATGACGTGCGGAAGATCGACGTCGGCGGGCAGCGGTTCACCGTCCTGGATTGCCATGAGCGATATTCAACGCGACCAGGGCGGCCCACATTCATTAAGGCTTACCTGTCTTTGCCACAATCGCGTTTCCGCAGGCCACGCGTGGGCTATTAACAGGCATGACAAACACCGCCGCACACCTGCGAAACGCGCTCGACGGTCGTTGGCGCGACGTGAAGAACAAGCTGCGCGCCGAACTGGCCACCGAGGTGTTCCGGCCGCACTACACGCCCAACACCGTGATCGCCCGCACCAAGGTGGCCGAGCAGTTGGCGATCATGGCCGCCCACGGCGCCGCCGAGGACGGTTTCCGCAAGGAGCACGGCGGCAACGGCGACGTCGGCGCCGCGGTCACCCAGATCGAGATGCTGGCGATGTCGGACCTGTCGCTGATGGTCAAGGCCGGAGTGCAGTGGGGCCTGTTCGGTGGTGCCATCGAGAACCTGGGCACCGAACGTCACCACAAGGCCTACGTGCGGCGGATCATCGACCTCGACCTGCTCGGCTGCTTCGCGATGACCGAGACCGGTCACGGCAGCGACGTGCAGTCCCTGGAGACCACCGCCAGCTACGACCCGGCGACCCAGGAGTTCGTCATCCACTCCCCCACGCCGACGTCGCGCAAGGACTACATCGGCGGCGCCGCCGAAACCGCCCGGGTGGCAGCGGTTTTCGCGCAGTTGATCACCGGCGGCGAATGTCACGGGGTGCACTGCCTGGTGGTCCCGATCCGCGACGAGGACGGCAACGACCTGCCCGGCGTCACCACCTCGGACTGCCAGTACAAGGGCGGTCTGCCCGGTGTGGACAACGGCCGCATCATGTTCGACCAGGTGCGGGTGCCGCGGGAAAACCTGCTCAACAAGTACGCCGACGTCGCCCCGGACGGCGGCTACTCCTCGCCGATCGAGAACCCCAACCGCCGATTCTTCACCATGCTCGGCACGCTGATCCGCGGCCGGGTGACCGTCGGCGGCAGCGCCGCCGCGGCCGCCCGGGTGGCGCTGGACATCGCGGTGCGCTACGGCCTGCAGCGCCGCCAGTTCAGCGCCCCCGACGACGAGGGTGAAGTCGTGATCATGGACTACCTGGTGCATCAGCGCCGGCTGCTGCCGCTGGTGGCCCGCTCCTACGCGCTGCAGTTCGCCCAGAACGAACTGGTCGCGCGGCTGCACGACCTGCAGACCGCCGACAGCCCGGACGCCGAGGAACAGCGCGAGTTGGAGTCGCGGGCCGCCGGGCTCAAGGCCGCCAACACCTGGCATGCCAGCACCGCGATCCAGGAGGCGCGGGAGGCCTGCGGCGGCGCCGGCTACCTGGCCGAGAACCGGTTGATCGCGCTGCGCGCCGACACCGACGTGTTCACCACCTTCGAGGGCGACAACCACGTGCTCACCCAGCTGGTGGCCAAGGAACTGCTCACCGCCTACGCCGACGACATCCGCGGGATGAGCCCGGTGGAGTGGGTCCGCTTCGCCGCCAACTTCGCCGGCGACCGGGTGCTGAAAAGGACTGCGGCCGAGACGATCATGCAGACCATCCTCGACACCCGGCAGGACAACGAGGAGGAGGGCAGCCTGTTCAACCGCGGCACCCAGGTCAAGATGTTCGAGGACCGCGAGTCCTACCTGCTGTCCTCGGTGGCCCGCCGGCTGCAGGGCAAGTCCAAGGAGATGTCGGCGTTCGACGCGTTCAACGCCGTTCAGGACCACGTCCTGCACACCGCGAAGGCGCACATCGACCGCATCGTGCTGGAGGCGTTCGTCGCCGGCATCGACGCCTGCGAGGAAGAAGAGGCTCGCCGGGTGCTGGGGATGGTGTGCGATCTGTACGCGCTGTCGGTGATCGAGGACGACAAGGCGTGGTTCATCGAGCACCGGTTCCTGTCCACCGAGCGGGCCAAGGCGGTCACCCGCGGGATCAACGAGCGCTGCCGCACCCTGCGGCCGCACGCGCAGGATCTCGTCGACGGCTTCGGGATCCCCGAGTCACTGCGCTACGCGGAGATGCTGCATCCCGAGCGCCTGCCCGAATCGGTGTAGCTCAGCCGAAGAAGGCCGCCGCGTCGTCGTAGCGGCTCTGCGGCACCAGCTTGAGTTGGCGCACGGCGTCGGCCAGCGGAACCCGGCCGATGTCCTGGCCGCGCAGCGAGACCATGGTCCCGAACTCGCCGGCGTGCGCGGCGTCGGCGGCGTTCACGCCGAACCGGGTGGCCAGCACCCGGTCGTAGGCGGTCGGGGTGCCGCCGCGCTGGACGTGGCCGAGCACGGTGACCCGCACTTCCTTCTTGATCCGCTTCTCGACCTCGACGGCCAGCTGCTGGGCCACCCCGGTGAACTTCTCGTGGCCGAACTCGTCGGTGCCGCCGTGGCGCAACTGCGTGGTGCCCTCGGCGGGTTTGGCGCCCTCGGCGACCACACAGATGAAGTGCGACTCACCGCGCTGGAAGCGCCGCTTGACCAGCCGGCACACCTCCTCGACGTCGTAGGGCTGCTCCGGGATGAGCGTCATGTGCGCCCCGGAGGACAGCCCGGCGTTCAGCGCGATCCAGCCGGCGTGGCGGCCCATCACCTCGACCAGCATCACCCGCTGATGCGACTCGGCGGTGCTGTGCAACCGGTCGATGGCCTCGGTGGCGATCTGCAACGCGGTGTCGTGGCCGAAAGTCACGTCGGTGCAGTCGATGTCGTTGTCGATGGTCTTGGGCACCCCGACCACCGGCACGCCCTCCTCGGAGAGCCAGTGCGCGGCGGTCAGCGTGCCCTCTCCGCCGATCGGGATCAGCACGTCGA
>JAGQTW010000299.1 GCA_020438785.1 Mycobacterium sp.
GTCACGCTGATCCAGCCGATCGCCATGGAGGAGGGCCTGCAGTTCGCCATCCGCGAGGGCGGCCGCACCGTCGGCGCCGGCCGGGTCACCAAGATCGTCAAGTGACGATCTGACGAATCGCGACAGCGGCGCTCACCTTCGGGTGGGCGCCGCTTTCGTTTGCGCGGCCCCGCCGCACAATCAGTTTGCGCAGACGACGCGACCGGCGGGCCGCCCGGCGATACCGTGTACTGCGGGATCAACGGGTCGGGAACGTTGGAAGGGCGGACGGATGCTGGCGCGGTATCTCAAGGCGCAGGGGATGGTCCTGCTGTTCGGCGGCCTGGTCGGGCCGATCTTCCTCATCGTGTACTTCTCGCTCGGCTCGTTCGCGCGGCCGTACATCGGCTGGATGTTCTGGGTCGGCCTGTTGATCACCGCGGGCGACGTCCTGGCCGCGCTGTGGCTGGCCAACAACGGTGCCAAGTCCGCGGTGCGACATGAGGAACTGTCCCAGCGCGGCGTGCTGGTGCTGGCCCAGATCACCGGGATCTCGGACACCTCCTGGTTCGTCAACAACCAGCAGATGATCAAGGTGAACCTGCACTTCGAGGTGCCCGGGCAGCCCGGCTTCGACGCCCAGGAGACCATGGCGTCCAGCCCGACGCGGATGCAGATCCTCAACGGCCACCAGCTGGTGGCGCTCGTGGAGCCCGGCACCCAGAAGTACGAAATCGACTGGAACGCCAGCGCCCTGATCGCCGGGGCGGTACCGGCGCAGTTCACCGTCGAGGAGGACCACCGGACCTATGACCTGCGTGGTCAGGCCGGTCCGCTGATGGAGATCCTCCAGATCCTGCGCGCCAATGGCATCCCGTTGGGTGGCAATATCGACATCCGCGCCAATCCCGTTGTGCGCCAGCAGGTGACGGCCGTGGTACGCCGGGCCGGTGGCGCCGCGCCCGCTGCCGCCGCCGCGCCGCAGCCCCCCGCCCCGGCGGCCTTCATGCCCCAGATGCCCACGGTGACCACATCGCAACGGCTCCAGGAACTCGAGACCCTGCGCGCCACCGGCACCATCTCCGAGGCCGAGTACACCGCCAAGCGGCAGCAGATCCTGTCCGAACTCTGAGCGTTTTGATGCGTCCGCGGACCCATCTTGCTTAACTGACGGAGGCGTCACCGCCGCACCGGGGTCGCACTCGGCGGCCGACGCGCGTCCGGTCCAGCGGAGCAGCGAGGTAGCGGAGGTTCAGTAGATGGTTGAGCCGTCCGAAACCCCGCATGCGCGAGCGGCATCGCTGCTCGACGCGCTGATCCCCCTCGTGGTGCTTGCGGTGTTGATCGCCGGTTCCCTGATGCTGTTCGGGCTGCACGCGCTCGACGGGCCGATCCAGGTTGCCCTGATCGTCTGCTGCGCGGTGGCAAGTCTGATCGCGCTGAAGAACGGCCACTCCTGGACCGTTGTCCAGGAGGCCGGGCAGGGCGCCATGTCCTCGATCACCAGCGCGGTGTTCATCCTGCTGGCCGTCGGTGCGCTGATCGGCACCTGGAATCTCTCCGGCACCATTCCGACGCTTGTCTACTACGGCATTCAATTACTCGCGCCGAGTTACTTCTACATTGCCGCGGCGGTGATATGCGGTCTGGTGGCCATGTCGATCGGGAGTTCGTGGACCACTGCAGCAACCGTCGGTGTCGGGTTGGTGGGTATCGCCAACATGCTCGGAGTTTCAACGCCGATCACCGCCGGTGCCGTGATCTCCGGTGCCTACCTCGGGGACAAACTCTCGCCGTTGTCAGAGACGACGATCCTCACCGCGCAGATGGTCGAAATCGATCTCTCCACGCACATCCGCAACCAGGCGTGGACGTCGGTGCCGGCGTTCATGCTGGCCGCGTGCGTATTTGCGGTCCTCGGGGTGGCTGGTCCGGCACCGATCGAGACCGTCGGAGAGGAGATCGAACTCGCCAAGCTCAGCGAGATCTTCTGGATCAACCCCCTGAACCTGCTGCCACTGGTCCTGCTGGTGGTGCTGTCGCTGCGTAAGGCGCCGGCATCGCTGGCGCTCCTGGCGTCAGCGCTGTTCGCCGGCGTGCAGGCGACAATCCTGCAGCGTGACGTGGTCACGGGGTTCGTCGCGGCGATCCACGGCAGTTCGAACGCGTTCGTGGGCGGAATCCAGGCGGTGTGGAAGGCCATGGCCAACGGGTTCACCATCGACTCCGGGATCGGCGAGATCGACAGGCTGGTCTCGCGTGGCGGCATGGACGCCATGTTGCTCACCATCTGGCTCATCATCGCGGCAGTCACGTTCGGGGCACTGCTCGAGCGGTTCGGATTGATCGACCGGCTCATCAGTCCGTTGGTCGCGCGGTCGAAGACGACCGGCCGCCTCTACCTCTCCGTCTTCGCGTGCTGCCTCGGGCTCAATATCGTGGCCGGCGATCAGTACATCGCGCTGGTGCTACCGAGCCGGATGTTCCGCCTCGAGTTCCGGCGACGCGGGCTGGCCGCGCAGAATCTGTCGCGCCTGGCCGCCGACAGCGGCACCGTCACCTCGGCGCTGGTGCCGTGGAACTCGTGTGGTGCCTTCATGGGTGCGGTCCTGGGCGTCGGCACCCTGTCATATCTGCCCTTCGCGATCTTCAATATCGCCAGCCCACTACTGAGCGTGCTCTATGGTTTCACCGGTTTCAAAGTCGTCAGGACGTCGACCACCGAGAGCGCTGGGAGGTGATTGATGGCCACCAAGGAGTCCGCGGTGACACAATCCGACAAGGTCAGCCTGCCCACGCTCACCGCCATGGTGGTCGGGTCGATGATCGGGTCCGGCGTCTTCCTGCTCCCGCGACGCTTCGGCCTTGAGACCGGGGTGGCCGGTGCGCTGATCGCGTGGGCGATCGCCGGTGCCGGGATGTTGATGTTGGCGTTTGTGTTCCAGCGACTGGCCACCCGCAAGCCCGAACTCGACGCCGGACTCTTCTCGTACGCCAAGGCCGGGTTCGGCGACTATATGGGCTTCAACTCCGCGATCGGGTTCTGGGCCTCGGCCTGCGCCGGGAACACCTCCTACTGGGTTGTGATCATGACCACGGTCGGGGCCCTCTTCCCCGCCCTCGGCGCCGGCGACACCGTGCTCGCCGTGCTGCTGTCGTCCGCCGGGGTCTGGCTGTTCTTCTACCTGATCATGCGCGGGGTCAAGGAAGCGGCCGTCATCAACCGGATCGTCACCTACGCCAAGGTGGTTCCCATCCTGGTGTTCATCGTGATCGCGGTGATCGCGTTCAAGGGCGGTGTCTTCGCCGACAACTTCTGGGGCGGTGACGGAAACTACTCGTGGACATCGCTGTTCGAGCAGGCCAAGGGCACGATGCTGATCACGGTGTTCGTATTCCTCGGGATCGAGGGCGCCAGCGTGTATTCGCGGTTCGCCCGCAAACGCGAGGACGTCGGTAAGGCCACGGTGATCGGCTTCCTTTCCGTGCTGGCGGTTTTCATGCTGGTGACGTTGTCGTCGTACGGGGTAATGCCGCAATCCGAACTGGCCGGTGTGGCCCAACCGTCGATGGCCTCGGTCCTGGAGTCGATCGTCGGGCCCTGGGGGTCGGTCTTCATCCGGACCGGCGTGGTGTTGTCGGTGCTCGGCGCCTACCTGGCCTGGACCTTGATGGCCGCCGAGATGCTGTTCATCCCGGCCAAGTCCGAGGATATGCCGCGGTTCCTGAGCCGGGAGAATGCGCACGGCGCACCGGTTCCGGCGTTGTTGATGGCCGGTGGCCTGGTTCAGTTGCTGCTGATCCTGTTGCTGTTCGCGTCCAACGCGCTGGACTTCATGCTCGACCTCACCGCCGCACTGTCACTGGTTCCCTACCTGCTGGCAGCCGGGTACGCGCTGAAGCTCACGATCACGCGGGAAACCTACGAAGACCGGCGACCGTTGGTCGGTGACATGGTGATCGCCATCGTCGCAACGATTTACACCCTGTTCCTGCTCTACGCGGCGGGATGGGATCATCTACTGCTGTCGTGCATCCTCTACGCGCCGGCGGCGATTCTGTATTGGATGGCGCGGCGGGAACGTAACCTTCGGGTCTTCACCCCCGCCGAAGCTGTCCTTTTCCTCGTCATCGTGGCCGGAGCGGTGGCCGGGGTGGTATCACTTGCGACCGGCGCGATCCAGATCTAGGCAAGGAGATCGACACATGAGTAAGCCCTCGGATGACTACGGCGTGCACTCCGAAGTCGGCACGCTGCGTAAGGTGCTCGTCTGCTCACCGGGTCTGGCGCACGAACGCCTGACTCCCACCAACTGCGACGACCTGCTCTTCGACGATGTGCTGTGGGTGCAGAACGCCCGCCGCGACCACTTCGACTTCGTCTCCAAGATGCGCGAGCGCGGGGTCGACGTCGTCGAACTGCACAATGTGCTCACCGAGACGATCGCGAACCCCGAAGCCCGAAAGTGGCTGCTGGACCGCGAGATCGTGCCCAACGAGGTCGGCCTCGGGCTCGTCGACGAGACCCGCGCCTACCTCGACTCGCTGGAACCGCGCCGGCTCGCCGAGTTCCTGATCGGCGGCATGTCCACCCGCGACCTGCCCAGCGACGTGGGCTCGGGCTACCGGGCGCTGGCCCGCGAACAGGCCGGGGTGACCGAGTACCTGATGCCGCCGCTGCCCAACACGCTCTACACCCGCGACACCACCTGCTGGATCTACGGCGGCGTGACACTCAACCCGCTGTTCTGGCCGGCCCGCCACGACGAGACGCTGCTGATGAAGGCCATCTACGAGTTCCACCCGGACTTCGTCGGATCCACCGTGTGGTGGGGCGATCCCGAATTGTCCTGGGGCATGGCCACCATCGAGGGCGGTGACGTGCTGGTGCCGGGCAACGGCGTCGTTCTGATCGGGATGAGCGAGCGGACCTCGCGGCAGGCCATCACCCAGGTGGCGGCCACGCTGTTCGCCCGGGGCGCCGCCGAGAAGGTCATCGTCGCGGGCATGCCGAAGCTGCGCGCCGCGATGCACCTCGACACCGTGTTCACCTTCGCCGACCGCGACGTCGTGACGATCTACCCCGACATCGTCGACGGCATCGAGCCGTTCACGCTGGTGCCCAGCGACCGCGCACCCGGCCTGGAGGTCATCGAGGAGACCAAGCCATTCGTCGAGGTGGTGGCCGCCGCGCTGGGATTGGGCGCGCTGCGGGTGGTCGAAACCGGCGGCACCGCATACGATTCCGAGCGCCAGCAGTGGGACAGCGGGAACAACCTGGTCGCCGTCTCGCCGGGTGTGGTGTTCGCCTACGACCGCAACACCCACACCAACTCGCTGCTGCGCAAGGCCGGCGTCGAGGTGATCACCATCGTGGGCGCCGAGTTGGGCCGCGGACGCGGCGGCGGGCACTGCATGACCTGCCCGATCATCCGCGACCCGGTCGACTACTGAGCCGGGCTCAGCCCATTCCGGTGAAGATCACCAGGCCGGCGGCGAAAGCGGTGAAGACCGCGAGCAGCACGGCGTCGAGCGGGCGCAGCGACGCCCGGTCCGCGTCGGCCAGTTTGCGCTCACGGGCGATCAGGAACAGCGGGAACGTCACGCTGATCGCGATCAGCATGCCGCCGAGCACGTAGGCCCACACGTAGGGAATGCCGTGCCTGCGCGCCTCGATCACCATGAATACGACGGCGGCCAGCATGAAAAGCGCGATGTCGGCGGAGATCGACCGGGTGGCGGGGTTGGCCTTCAGATCGAGCGCGAAGTCCTTCAGGAACCCCGCGCCCTTGGGGAAGTAGGCGGCGTTCTGTACCCACGTCGCGATCAGCGCGGCGACGGCGATCACCGCGTAGAAGCCGCACAGCAACTTGCGGGGGATGGTCATCGCTGCTCCGAATCGTCGAGGGATCTCCGGTGTGACAACGGTAGGCCGTAGCGCTGGCCGGGGGAAGCTAGAACACGTTCCAGTTCTCTTGCTAGCCTGACGTCGGACTGAGCGAAAGGACCACTGATGGCGGGATCGTCGGGCACGCTCGAAGGGCGAGTGGCGTTCGTGACCGGTGCCGCACGCGGCCAGGGCCGGGCGCACGCCGTGCGGTTGGCGCGGGAGGGCGCCGACGTCATCATCTCCGACATCTGTGCGGCGGTCTCCGACACCATTCCGTACCCGGGCACCACCCCGGAGGACCTGGCCGAGACGGTGCGCCTGGTGGAGGCCGAGGGCCGCAAGGTGCTGGCCCGCCAGCTGGACATCCGCGACGACGCCGCGCTGCGTCAGCTGGTGGCCGACGGTGTCGAGCAGTTCGGTCGCCTCGACGTCGTGGTCGCCAACGCCGGCGTGCTGTCCTGGGGCCGGCTGTGGGAGCTGACCGACGAACAGTGGAACACCGTCATCGACGTCAACCTCACCGGCAACTGGCGCACCCTGCGCGCCACCGTCCCGGCGATGATCGAGGCGGGCAACGGCGGTTCGATCATCGTGGTCAGTTCGGCGGCCGGGGTGAAGGCCACCCCCGGCAACTGCCATTACGCGGCGTCCAAGCACGGCCTGACCGCGCTGACGAACTCGCTGGCGATGGAGGTCGGTGAGTACGGCATCCGGGTCAACTCGATCCACCCGTACTCGGTCGCCACCCCGATGACCGAGAACGACGCCATGCTCGGCGTGTTCGGCGCCCATCCCAGCTATCTGAACGCCTTCGCGCCGATGCCGTACCTGCCGGTCGGCCAGAGCGCGACCGGCAAGCGCTCGGACTTCATGAGCGTCGACGAGGTCGCCGATGTGATCGTGTGGCTGGCCGGCGACCACTCCGCGACGCTGTCCGGCTCGCAGATCAGCGTCGACCGCGGCGTGATGAAGTACTAGCCCGGTAGCACCAGCACCGGAACGGGGCTGTGCCGCATGATCTTCGTGCCGCGCGA
>JAGQTW010000300.1 GCA_020438785.1 Mycobacterium sp.
AGAGCGATTCACTCGTAATGAATAGGTCAGGAGTTCGATTCTCCTAGGCGGCTCCAGCTTCACTTCCGCAACGCCTCGTCCGCGACGACCCGGGCGGTCGCGGCGGCCGGGAACCCGGCATAGCCGCTGGCGTGGTAGATGACCTCGGCCAGTTCCGCCTCCGACAGCCCGTTCTGCCTGGCGATCCGGAAATGAGCCTTCATCTCCTCGGTGGCCCGCAGCGCGATGAGGATGCCCAGGGTCACCAGGCTGCGGTCGCGGCGGCTGAGCCCCGCGCGCGTCCACAGCCGGCCGAAGATGTTCTCCAGCCCGATCTCCATCAACTCGTCGCCGAACGAACCATCGCGGAAGTCGACGTCGCCATCGGGCAACAACCCCGGCAGCATCTCCCGAAAAACCTGCAGGCCCTCGTCGCGTAAGTTAGACATGCAAACTACTTTCCCACATCGGTGCGCTCAACGTGGCGCCAGATACCCGACCGGGCCCGATGCCAGACACACCGCCAGGGCGGCGGTGGTGGCTCGCACGGTTATCGCATCACCGGCGCCGGAAAGCCGGACGAACACCCGGTTCAACCCCGGGTGCACGGCGACCTTGGTCTCCGGGCCCTCCGACAGCGAGAGCAGGATCGCGCCCTCGCTGTTGGCCAGGTAGTTGATCTCGGCGGTCCACTCCGCGGGCAGCAGTGGCCCGTCCAGTGGCATCCGCACCGCGCTGTTCGGCCCGGAACCGGACTCGACGAAGTACCCGCACCGCGGCACCGGCCCGGGCGCGACGGTGCGCACCCAGGTGACATTGGCGTCGACCAGCCGCCCAGTGGAATCCAGCATCCGCAGTTGCGTTGTGGAGCGGGCGAATTCGGGCCGATCCCGAATCAGCGCGAACATGTGGCTGGCCAGGTTCTCCGGTCCCACCACGCGCTGCAACACCAGCGGGTCGACCTCCTGGTCCAGCAGGGGGGCACTCGAGGACGCTCGGGCCTGGGCCAGCCCGCGGATCGCGTTCTGCAGGTAGGGCTGCGCCGGATTGTCCCGCCAACTGGTGAGGAACGTCGCGGTGGAGTACAGGCTGCTGGCGGTGAACGCCACCGCCAGGGTCAGCACCGCGACGGTGCGGGCGCGCGAGGCGTCCAGCCAACCCGAACCCGCGCGGTTCGGCGCGCAAAATCCCACCGCCGCAAGCAGAGCCAGCACGAACACCAGGTCGGGGAAGTAGCGCAGGGTCTGCGCCAGCTCCAGCGCCGTGAACTTCGAGGACCGCATCAGGTAGATCGGGATCTGGCAGGCGATCGCATACCCGAACGCGGCCAGCCAGACCGGCCCGATGCGCTGCTTGCGGGCCAGCGATATCGCCACCGCCGCGCTCAGGGCCAGCCAACCGAGCACCATCACCGTGACCGGGGGTACCCCCCACGGCGACGCCGGGGCCCAGCGCTGCCAGTCCCAGGGGCCGCCGGCAAGCCCGGGCACGATCCCGTGGGTCACCGAGCGCCGCAACAGATCCCACGTCATGGGGAGGTCCCAACTCCACCGCTGCTGATCGACGACGATGACGTACACCGCCACCCACGCGGCCGTGATCGTCAGCGCGGCGACCCACAACCGGGCGCCGCGGCGCCACACCGTGCGCAGCGCGGCGGGGTCGCCCTGCACGTGGCACAGTAACGCGGCCACGGTGAACGCCACGAACGGGATGACGGCGGACTTCTCGAAGAACAGCAGCCCGCCCAGGTAGGCCAGGGCGGCGGTCAGCGCATAGCGCCGATTGCCGGTGCGCACCAACAGGATCGCGTCGGCGCACACCCAGGCCATCGCGGTGAGCATCGGCAGCGAGTTCAGCGCCGCCGCCCACCAGGCGAAGCCCGGCACCCCCAACGGCGTGAACAACGCGAAGGTCAACGGAATCAACAGCACCGGGCGCCAGCCCAGGATCACCCACAGCGCCCGCAGCAGCGCCAGCGAGGCGAGCAGTTGCAGCACCATCAGGCTGACCGCCGGCCACGTCCACACCAGCGGCGCCAGCCGGGTGATAGCCCCGGCCGCCAGGAACGCGCCCGGCATGACGTGCCCGTCGTGGTCGTCGAACAGGTACTGCGCCGAGAGCAGGGGGTGGGTGCCGGCCCGCCCGACCAGGATCAGGTCGTCCCAGTAGAAGTAGCCCCGGAACGCCAGCACGGCGCGCACCAGCAGCTGCAGCGCGATCAGTGCACCGGCGGCGACTGCGACGGCCGGCACGCGCGCCACCCGGGTCGTCGGAACCATCGGCTCGACTGTACGGGCCGTGGGTACAGTGGCCCGAATGCAGACCCTGGTCACCGGCGCGGCCGGATTCATCGGATCGACGCTGGTCGACCGCCTGCTGGCGGACGGGAACACCGTGGTCGGGATCGACAACCTGAGTACCGGCCGGGCGGCCAACCTCGACGACGCCCGCTGCAACGACGGGTTCCGGTTGGTCGAGGCCGACATCGTCGACAGCGACCTGACCGCGCTGCTGGCCGAGCACCGGCCGGAAGTGGTCTACCACCTGGCCGCCCAGATCGACGTCCGGCGTTCGGTGATCGATCCGCCGTTCGACGCCACCGTCAACGTGCTCGGCACGGTGCGGCTGGCCGAGGCGGCGCGGCTGGCCGGGGTGCGCAAGTTGATCCACACCTCCTCGGGCGGTTCGATCTACGGGGTGCCGAAGAACTACCCCATCAACGAGACCGCCCCGCCGGACCCGGCGTCGCCGTATGCGGCGGGCAAGCTCAGCGGGGAGACGTATCTGAACGCCTTCCGCCACCTCTACGGGATGGACTGCACGCACATCGCGCCCGCGAACGTCTACGGGCCGCGGCAGGATCCGCACGGCGAGGCCGGTGTGGTCGCCATCTTCGCCAAGGCGCTGCTGGCGGGCGCACCCACCAAGGTGTACGGCGACGGGTCAAACACCCGCGACTACGTCTACGTCGGCGACGTCGTCGACGCGTTCGTCCGGGCCTCCGGTACGACCGGCGGCGGTCAGCGTTTCAACATCGGCACCGGTGTGGAGACCAGCGACCGGGCGTTGCACACCGTCGTCGCGAAAGCCGTTGGCGCCCCTGATGACCCGCAGTTCGCGCCGCCCCGGCTCGGGGATCTCGCCCGGTCCTGCCTGGACGTCCGCAAGGCGGAGATGGTGCTCGGCTGGCACCCCAGGGTCACCCTCGAGGAGGGTGTGCGGCGCACGGTCGACTACTTCCGCGGGCAGGCCGGCTAGTTTTCCGGGGTACGCGCGCCCTCCAGCGCGACGGCCCGCGCGAGCCGCGCGTACTTGAGCTCCAGCTCCTTGAATCGCAGGTAGGTGCTCAGCGTGGTGAACACGAACGCGATCGTCACCGCGTAGAACAGCAGGTCGGTGCCGCGGGCCACGCCCAGCCGGTTGGCCAGCACCGTGGTGTCGTCGGGCCGGATGATGGCGTAGATCGCGGCGATCACGAACAGCACGTAGCCGACCTTCACCCAGGCCTTGGCCTTGGCGTTGGTGCGCGACCGCAGCAGGTACACCAGCAGTGCGACGACCGCGGCGATCAGCAGAACCTGGATCCAGTTCATCGGCGCATCCTTCCGCGCAGGAACCCGTCGAACACGATGTTCACCCCGTTGAGCAGGGGCTGGCCCTTGGACATCGAGTACTCGGTGTAGAGGATCTCGACGGGCTCTTCGGCCACCCGCCAATGGTTTTCGACGATGAGCTTGATGAACTCGCTGGCGTGGCTCATCCCGCTCATCGTGAGGTTCAGGGTGTCGGCGACGGCCCGGTCGAACACCCGCAACCCGTTGTGGGCGTCGGTGAGGTGCAGCCGCCGGCTGCTCGGGCTCAGCCACGCCGCCGCGCGCAGGATCAGTCGCTTCAGCGGCGGAGTGCCGCCGACCGTGGCGCCGGCGAAACGGGTGCCGATGACGACGTCGACGTCCCCCTTGGACAGCCGGTCGATCATGGTGACGACGTCCTTGACCCGGTGCTGGCCGTCGGCGTCGAACGTGACGAACACCGCGGCGCCGGGCCGGCTGCGGGCGTATTCCACGCCGGTCTGGATGGCCGCGCCCTGGCCCAGATTCACCGGATGGCGGACCACGTGGGCACCCGCGCGCAGCGCGATGTCCGCGGTGTCGTCGCGGCTGCCGTCGTCGACGCACACCACGTGCCCGAAAACCGTGCGCAGGTCCCCGATTACGTCGCCGATGACCTGTGCTTCGTTGAACGCCGGAACGATGATCCAGACGTCGCGATAAGACATGTCGATGACCACAAGTTACACGCTGACTCTGGGCGGCTCAGCGCGCGGCGCGGGCCAGGGCGGCCAGGTGGACGGCGATGCCCACCAGCGGTCCGCACAACAACGCCACCACGGTGCGGGTGGACAGGTCCAGCGGCAGGGTCAACAGCAGCGCCGAGGCGACCGTGGCGCCCACCCAGCCCAGTGAATACGCGCGGTGCAGCGCCGCCGCCACGGCGGCGGCCCCGGTGATGCTCAGCATCGAGATCGACACCGCGGCCGCGGTCAGCCAGGCCAACAGCGCCCCCGCGAGCTGGTAATCGGCACCGAACGCGGTGCGGATCAGCCACGGACCGAGCAGGCCCGCGGCCACCACCCCGACGGTTCCCACCCCCGCGACCAACGCCGCGGGTGCGAGCAGCGCACGCAGCCGCCTGGCCCGGTGGTCGACGAAGTAGGCGATCAGGTTGCCCTGCATGGCCGTCAGGGGCACCAGCAGTGGTGCCCGGGTCAGCGTCACCGCCAAGATCACCACACCGCCGCCCGCCCCGAGTTCACCGGAGGTGGCCTTCAGCAGCACGGGAAAGCCCATCACCAGGATCGCGCTGGCGCCCGCGGCCGCGATCGAGTGCGCCGCGCCGCGCAGGAACGTCCGGGCACTCCCGGGGGTGCGCAGCAGTGCCGCGGCGCGCGCGGTCGGGGACACGATCAGCAGCACCAGCCAGGACAGCGCACCCCCGACGGTCGCCCACAGGAACCCCACCAGGCCCCAGCCCGCGATGAACGTGGTCAGGGCGATCACCACCCGGCTGACGGCGTCGGTGGCCATCAGCGCGCCGTACTGGGTCCACTGCCCGACGCCGGCCAGCATCCCCATCAGCGTCGCATGCAGGCAGAAGCCGGCCAGGCCGACCGCCAGCAACCCGACCGACAGTGTGCGGGCCTCGACGAAGACGTGCGGCGACCACAGCGGTGCGGTACCCGCGATGATCACCGCCGCGGCGATCCCGACACCGGCGGCGACCCGCATCGGGCGGATGAGCGGGACCTCGGCGATCTCGGTACTCGAGGTCGCCGGCCCGGCGGCTCCGGTATAGCGGGTGGCCCGCACCTCGCGGGTGGCCTCCTGCAACAGCCCGGACGCCGCGCCGCCGACCAAACCGAATGCGCCCCAGAACACCCCGAACACCGAGAAGCCGGCCGGGTCGAGGGCCCGGGCGGCCAGATAGAGCACGGCGTATCCGCAGATCGCCGTGAGCACCGTGGCCGCGCCGACCCGCGCCACCCCGGCGCTGGTGACCGGCCCGGCCGGTGCGCCCGCGTCGGTCACAAGGGTGGAACGCCGGTCGAGAACAGCCAGGCGTCCCACAGCGGACGCAGCGACACCTCGGCGTAGTTGGCGGCCAGGCCGGTGAAGTCGTCGGTCACGGCGGTGCCGTGCCGGTAGCGGGTGGTCCACTCGCGCAGCAGCTTGAAGAAGCTCCCGTCGCCGATCATGCCGCGCAGCACGTGCAGGGTGATCGCACCGCGCTTGTAGACCCGGTCGTCGAACATGTCCCGCGGCCCCGGATCGGCGAGCAGCAGATCCTGCGGCGCGGCGAGCAGCTTCTGGTGGTAGTGCCGCGCCCACTGGTCGGCGGTGTAACCGCCGGAATCCTCCGACCACAACCATTCGGCGTAGCAGGCGAACCCCTCGTGCAACCAGATATCGCGCCAGCGGCGCGCGGTGACGCTGTTGCCGAACCACTGGTGCGCCAGCTCGTGGGCGATCAGCCGCTCGGACCCCCGGGTGCGATCGCAGTGGTTGGCACCGAAGATCGAAATACCCTGCGCCTCGAGGGGAATCTCGAGATCGTCGTCGGTGACCACGACGGTGTACCCGTTGGCCAGCGGGTACGGGCCGAACAGCTTGACGAACAGCTTCATCATCTGCGGCTGCCTGCCGAAGTCGTGGTCGAAGTCGGACCGCAACCGATCCGGCAGCACGGCGCGCATCGGCACCGGCGCCTTGGCCAGCGTGTGCGTCTCGTACATCCCGATCTGCAGGGTGATCAGATAGGTCGAAGTAGGCTCGGGCTGCTCATAGGTCCACACCGTGTGTCCGGCCCGTACCCGGCGCGACACCAACTCGCCGTTGGCCAATGCGCGATAGGGGCTGTCGGTGCTGATCTGGATGCGATAGCTGGCCTTGGCGCTGGGATGGTCGTCGCAGGGAAACCACGACGCCGCCCCGTTCGGCTGGCCGGCGACCAGCACACCGTTGGACAGCTCCTCGAAACCGACCTCGCCCCAGACGGTTCGGACCGGCCGCGGCGATCCGCCGTAGCGGACGGCGATCGACAGCGCCGCCCCGGCGGGCAGCGGTGCGGCCAGCGCGATGTGCAGCTTGCCGCCGGAGGACCGGAAGTGCGCGGGCCGCCGCCCGTTCACCGACACCTTGTTGACCACGAGCGCATCGGACATGTCGAGGGTGAAGTTCTGCAGCGAGGCCAGTGTCACCGCGGTGATCGTCGCCGTGCCGGCCAGCCGGTTGATGGCGACCTTGTATTCCAGGTCGAGTTCGTACCGGGACACCCGGTAGCCGAAGTTGCCGTTGCGCGGCAGGTACGGGTCGATGACCGTGGCGCCACCCTTCTTGGCGGCCTTCTTCAGGGGTCGTTTCACGCCGCGGTGCCCCTGGCTTCCCGCCGGGTGCCCTCGGTGCGGGGCTTCTTCGCCGAATCGGTCCAGGGCGCAATCGGATTGCCCTGCCACCGGGTCGACGGCGGAACCTCGTCGCCGCGCATCACCAGCGACGCCGGCCCGACCGTGGCGCTGCCGCCGATCCGCGCCGCGGGCAGCGCGACGCAGTGCGGGCCCAACGTCGCGCCGTCCTCGAGGACCACGGTGTCCATCCGCATGATCCGGTCGTGGAACAGATGCGTCTGCACCACACAGCCCCGGTTGACCGTGCTGCCGCGTTCCAGCGTCACCAGATCCGCCTCGGGCAGCCAGTAGGTCTCGCACCACACCCCGCGGCCGATCTTGGCGCCCAATGCCCGCAGCCACAGGTTCATCACCGGGGTCCCGCTCGCGGCGCGGGCGAACCACGGTGCGGCCACCGTCTCGACGAAGGTGTCCGACACCTCGTTGCGCCACACGAACGATGACCACAGCGGGTACTCGACGGCCCGGATCCGGCCGACCACAAGCCATTTCGCGGCCACCGCCGACCCGCCGGCCACCGCCCCGGCGGCCAGCAGCACCACGCCGCAGGCCAGTGCCGCCCAGCCGTAACCGAAGCGCAACGCAAGCGCCTGCAGCACCGCCAGCACCGCGACGCCGATCGCGAAGGTCACCATCACCGGGATCAGCCGGCAGGTCTCCACCGCCGAGCGCATGAGCCTCAGCCGCGCCGACGGCTGATAGGTCAGCGACGCGTCGGCCTCGTCGGCGTGCCGCCGCAACCGGATAGGCGGGCTGCCCAGCCACGACGAACCGGCCTTGGCCTTGTGCGGCGCCGCGGACAACACCGCCACCAGGCCGTCGTCGGGAACCCGCCTGCCCGGCTGGGTGATACCCGAGTTACCCAGGAACGCCCGCTTCCCGACGGTGGCCTTGGCGGCGTGGATCCACCCGCCGCCGAGTTCGTAGGAGGCGACCATGGTGTCGTCGGCCAGGAACGCACCGTCCTCGATCACGGTGAACTTCGGCGTCAGCAGCGCGGTCGAGATCTCTGTGTTGCGGCCGACTTTCGCGCCCAGCAGCCGCAGCCACCACGGGGTGAGCAGGCTCGCGTAGATGGGGAACAGGTAGTTGCGCGCGGCGTCCATCAGCCGCTCGGTGGCCCACAGTTGCCAGCCGATCCGGCTGCGCACCGGGTGATAACCCTCGCGGAGCCCGATCGCCAGCACCCGCACCTTGACCACGGTCAGCAGTGCGTAGAAGGCCATCGCCGCCAGGGTGGCGACCGGAATCCACGGCGCCGCAACGGCAATCGCGGAACCCAGGGTGGCGGTGTCGCGTGCCGGCCAGATCAGCACCGCCAGGCCCACGCCGAGCGACACCAGGGGCAGCGCCCCGAGCAACACCGAGGTCACTCCATAGATGACCAGCCACTGCGCGGCCCGCGGCGGGCGGTGCTCCGGCCACGGGTGGCGGGCCTTGCCCGACTTCACCGCCGGTGATCCCTTCCAGTACTGGCCGTTCTTGACCTTCCCGCGCACGCCGGACCCGGGGGCGACGTCGGCGTTCTTCCCCACCACCGCGCCGGGAAACAGGGTGGTGCGCGCCCCGACGGTGGCGTCGTTGCCGACGCTGATCGGACCGACGTGGAAATCGTCGCCGTCGATCCAGTGCCCGGTCAGGTCGACCTCCGGCTCGATGGAACTCCGGTGGCCCAGCCGCAGCATCCCGGTCACCGGCGGCGCCGAATGCAGATCCACGCCCTTGCCGACCCTGTTACCCAGCGCCCGCGCGTAGTACACCAGCCACGGGGCCCCGGCCAGGTTCTCCGCACCGCTGGCGTCGGCCAGCCGCTCCGCCAGCCACACCCGCAGATGCTCCGGGCCCCCGCGTCGATACGTGCCGGGTTCCAGGTTCGACAGCAGCATCCGCGCGCCCAGCACGGCGATGCCCATCCGGCCGACCGGGGTGATGAATACGACGAACGCCACCGCCACCAACCACCAGTTCAGCGGCGCCAGCCAGGGCAACGGGTGGAAGTGCGCGGCCACGTTGTTGGCCACCGCCAACCAGGTCAGCCACTGCAGGCCGGTGAGGGTGGCCAGTGGGATCGACAGCAGCACCTGGGCGACCTGGGTGCTCGCCGGGGTTGGTGTGACGTCGCGCGGCACCACGGTGACCGGGGGATCCATTTCGTCCAGGAAGCCGGCGAGCGAGCCCAGCCGGGGATGGTCGTAGAGCTGGGCGACGGTCACTTGCGGGTAGCGGTTGCGCAGCGCGGCCACCAGTTGGGCGGCCGACAGCGAGCCACCGCCGAGGGCGAAGAAATCGGCTTCGGGCCCGTCGACCACCGCGCCGAGCACGTCGCGCCACAGCCCGGCCAGCCAGCCCAGCGTGCCGCCCAGGTCGGGGGCCTCGTCCTCCGCGGACGCGCCGGGCGGCGGCCAGGGCAGCGCGTCGCGGTCCACCTTGCCCGACGTGCGGATGGGCAGTTCATCGACGAGCACCAGGCGGGGCACCAGCGCGGCGGGCAGGCTCTGCGACAGCTCCGCCCGCGCTG
Source organism: Mycobacterium sp. (assembly GCA_020438785.1). Lineage (GTDB taxonomy): Bacteria > Actinomycetota > Actinomycetes > Mycobacteriales > Mycobacteriaceae > Mycobacterium. The sequence goes on from JAGQTW010000300.1 coordinate 9,465, forward strand.
CGGCCAGGTCGAAGTTCGGGTCGGCGCTGGCGATGTAACCGACCAGCAGCGGTGTGCCGCTGGCGGTGCGCCGGACCGCGGCGGCGCCGCCGCTGACACCGGGGAGATGCACCAGCGCGGAGTCCACCTCGCCCAGTTCGATGCGCCGGCCGCCGACCTTGACCTGGTCGTCGGCGCGGCCCTGGAAATACAGTCCGTCCTCCTCGAGCCGTACCAGGTCGCCGCTGCGGTAGGCGCGGCTCCAGCCCAGCGACGGCAGCGGGGCGTACTTCTCGGCGTCCTTCTCGGGGTCCAGGTAGCGGGCCAGCCCGACGCCGCCGATGACGAGTTCACCGACCTCGCCCACCGGGACCGGCTCGCCGCTGCGGTCGACGACGACCAGGTCCCAGCCCGGCAGGGGCAGCCCGATGCTGACCGGGGAGTGCCCGTCCAGCTTCGCCCCGCAGGCCACCACCGTGGCCTCGGTCGGCCCGTAGGTGTTCCACACCTCGCGGCCCTCGACCACCAGCCGCTCGGCCAGATCCGGCGGGCAGGCCTCGCCGCCGAAGATCAACAGCCGCACCGCCTCCAGCGCCTCGGCGGGCCACAGCGAGGCCAGCGTCGGCACCGTGGAGACCACCGTCACATCGTGGGAGACCAGCCACGGTCCCAGGTCCATGCCGCTGCGGACCAGCGCCCGGGGCGCGGGCACCAGGCAGGCTCCGTGCCGCCAGGCCAGCCACATCTCCTCGCAGGAGGCGTCGAACGCGACCGACAGCCCGGCCAGCACCCGGTCCTCCGGGCCGATCGGCTCGTCGCGGAGGAACATCTGGGCCTCGGCGTCGACGAACGCGGCCGCATTGCGGTGGGTCACCGCGACGCCCTTCGGGGTCCCGGTCGACCCGGAGGTGAAGATGACCCAGGCGTCGTCGCGGCCCAGCGGCGCCGCTGCCCGCCAGCCCCGTGAGGTTCCCGGGCCCCGCATCAGTCCGGCCTCGGTGATGACGGCCACCACGTCGGCCTCGGTGAACACCATCTCGGCGCGCTCGTCTGGGTCGTCGGCGTCGACGGGGACGTAGGCCGCGCCGGCCGCCAGGGTGGACAGGATCGCCACGTACAGCGCGTAGCTTCCGGACGGCATCCGGATTCCGATCCGGTCGCCGCGGCCGATCCCGCGCGCCGCCAGCCACTCCACGCTGTCCTCGATGTCGGCGATCAACTCGGCGTAGGTGAGCTGCACCGTGCCGTCGTCGATGGCCGCGGCGTCGGGGTACCGCGCGGCGGTGTCGTAGAGGATGTCGACAAGGGTCCGCGGGGCCGGAGCCCGCTCGGCGAGCAGGTATTGAGCGGGGATGTCCGGCGGCGCCACGCTGTGGATACTAGGCGGCGTTGATGACGCGGGAGCGCCGGACGCGGTCTGGTTTGTGTGGCGGTGTGCCGACCTGACAGACTGCTCGCAGAGGGGAGTATTCCTTCGTCGCGGTGTCGTCACCACGTCGGCCGTCATCAGCCGTCCGGTGCCGCGGGTCGCCATCGGGCGGCGGAAGAGACCTCGGACGTTTTTCGACGCCCGGAGGTCCCTCGTGAACGTGTCCCAGTTGGAGTGGATCGTCACGCTGGGCGTGACGATCGCGGTGCTGCTCTTCGACGTGGTGTACATCGCTCGACGGCCGCACGAGCCGACCATGCGCGAGTGCGCGATCGCGCTGTCGTTCTACGTGGGACTGGCCATCGCCTTCGGCGTCTGGGTGTGGAACTTCCACGGCAGCCAGTTCGGGCTGGAGTTCTTCGCGGGCTGGCTCACCGAGTACAGCCTGTCGGTGGACAACCTGTTCATCTTCATCATCATCATGGCGAGCTTCAACGTGCCGAAGGTCTATCAGCAGCAGGCACTGCTGGTCGGCATCGTGCTGGCGTTGATCTTCCGCGGCATCTTCATCGCGCTGGGTGCCGTTGCCATCAAACAGTTCTCGTGGATCTTCTACATCTTCGGCGCCTTCCTGGTCTACACCGCCGTCCGGCTGGTCCGCGACACCGACCACAGCGATGACGCGGAGAACGCCGTGGTCCGCTTCGCCCGCACACATTTCCGCGTCACCGACAAGTGGGACGGGCTCAAGCTCTATGTCAAGGACGGCGGCAAGCGGCTGATGACCCCGATGTTCCTGGTCATCGTCGCCCTGGGCACCACCGACCTGCTGTTCGCGCTGGATTCCATCCCGGCCATCTACGGGCTCACCAGTGAGCCCTACCTCGTGTTCACCGCGAACCTGTTCGCGCTGATGGGGTTGCGCCAGTTGTACTTCCTGCTCGGTGACCTGCTGAACCGGTTGGTGTACTTGTCGCAGGGGTTGGCGGTCATCCTGTTCTTCATCGGGGTCAAGCTGGTGTTGCACGCGCTGCACGAGAACGAGTTGCCGTTCATCAACGGCGGTGAACACGTCCCCGTCCCGGAGATCCCGACGTTGCTGAGCCTGGCGGTCATCATCCTGACGTTGTTCCTCACGATGGTGGCCAGCCTGGTGAAGACCCGCGTCGTCGACCGGCGCTGAGCGCGGGTTCGCTTCGCGCTGAGCGCAATCGTCGACGCGGCGCGGCGGGGTGTTCATCCACGATGCGGTCGGTGACTGGACGGAGCTGAGCACCGGCTGGCGCCGCACGCTCCGGTTGAGCGCGCCGAACCTGTCCGAGACCCGGCTTCGCCGCGACCGGCTGCCCCACCCACACACCGTGCGGTACGCCGGCACGGTCGACGGGCTGGCCGGCCTGGTCGCCGACCTCTACACCGCCGGTGTCGCCGACGGTGTCACGCTGTTGCCCGCCGCCTCCGGGACCGATCTCCGGTCCCACGGCGTCGCGGCGCTGCCGCGCATTCATCGGCTGCTGCGCATCCCGGCCTGAACTCAGCCGCGGCCGCGCAGCATCCCGTCGACCACGGCGTGCAGCGCCCGGCGCACCTCGGCTCGCGACGCCTCGGGGTCCGGGGCGTTGGCGATGGTCATGGCCGCCGCGTCCATGGCCCCGATCAGGATGTGCGCCAGCGGCCGAACCGGCTGGGCCTCGAGTTCGCCGGCGTCGATCGCGGCCTGGAGCAATTGCTCGGTCATGCCCAGGCTGTAGCGCTCGGCGATGTCACGAAAGCCGTTCCAGCCCAGGATGTTCGGTGCGTCCACCAGGACGAGTTGGCGGATCTCCCGTTCGGCGGAGATGTCGAGCCAGGCATCGACCGCGGCGTGCAGGGCCGCCGCCGGACCTGCGGGCTGTTGGGCGAGCACGGCCGCCCCGAGTCGCGTCATGACGTCGGCCTCGACCGTCTCGACGACGTCGAGGAACAATGCGGCCTTGTCCGCGTATTGGTGATACATCGCCCCGCGGGTCACCCCGGCCGCCGTCGCGATCTCGGGGGTGCCGACGTCGGTGTAGCCCCGTTCACCCCAGAGTCGGCGCGCGGCGGTGCGCAGCGCCTCCTGGGTCATGGCGGATCGCTGCGCCTGGGTACGCCGGTTGGTCATGGGTCTTGCATTTCCATTCAGTCTGTCGGTATGTTACATACGGTCTGTCTGTATCTAACTATTCGTGGAGGTCGGTATGCACACCGTAGAGCTCACCGCCGGAACCATCGAGTACGACGCGTACGGCCCGGCAGAGGGCCGCTCCGTGGTCTTCGTGCACGGCTACGCGATGGGCGCATCGCTGTGGCGCCCGCTGGCCCAGCGCCTGGCCGAACACAGCCTGCGCTGCTTCGCGCCCACCTGGCCGCTCGGCGGCCACCGCCGGGCGATGCGGCCGGCGGCGGAGCTGACCATGCGCGGGGTCGCGGCGATGGTCGACGAGTTCCTCACCGCCCTCGACCTCGAAGACGTCGTGCTCGTCGGCAACGACACCGGCGGCGCGATCGCCCAGATCGTCGCCGGAGAGTTCGGTGACCGGGTCGGCGCGTTGGTGCTGACCAGCTGCGACGCCTTCGAGCACTTCCCGCCGCCGATCCTGGCTCCGCTGATCACCGCGACCAAGGTGCCGCCGGTGTTCCGCGCCGCACTGAAGACCATGGGCACCAGGATCGGCCGGCGCCGTGCCTACGGCGCGCTGTCGCACGGCGATCTCGATGCGTTGACCGCCGAGTGGACCCGGCGGCTGGTGCGCGACCCCGGCATCGCCGAGGATCTGCGCCGGTTCACCGCCTCGCTGAACCGGCAGAACACCCTCGACGCGGCGGCCAGGCTGCCGCAGTTCACCAAGCCGGCACTGATCGCCTGGTCGGCCGACGACGTGTTCTTCGAGCAGGAGGACGGCCGGCGGCTGGCCCGGGTGCTGCCCGACGCGCGCCTGGAGGTCATCGCGAACGCGCGGACTTTCTCGATGCTCGACCAGCCCGATGTGCTGGCCGGCCTGATCGTCGACTTCGTGACGGCTAGAGCGACCGCAACCGGCGCACCCGGTCGGCGATGACCCGCCGGGAGACGTCGGCGCCGGGTGCCAGACCCTCGAAGGCGTGCGGGCAACCCGGGTGCACGTGCAGTTCGGTGGCGACCCCGGCCGCGGAAAGCCGTCGGGCGTAGTCGATGTCCTCGTCGCGGAAGATGTCCAGATCACCGACGTCGAGATACGCCGGCGGCAGCCCGGCCAGGTCCGCGGCACGGGCCGGCGCGGCGTAGACCGGCACGTCGTCGCCTCCCGCCGCCGCCCCGAGCAGCGCGGTCCAGCCGGTGAGGTTGTCCTCGTAGTTCCACGTCAGGAACTCCGGCGCCAACTCCGGGCTCGGAGTGCGGGTGCGGTCGTCGAGCATCGGGTAGATCAGCAGTTGCAGCGCCAGCGCCGGACCGCCGCGGTCGCGGGCCAGCAGCGCCACCCCGGCCGCCAGCCCACCGCCGGCGCTGTCGCCGGCCACCGCCAGCCGGGCCGGATCCACGCCCAGCGAGGCGGCGTGCCCGGCGAGCCAGCACAGGGCGGCGTAGCAGTCCTCCACCGGCGTCGGATGCGAATGTTCGGGCGCCACACGGTAATCCACGGTCAGCATCGGCACCCCGGAGGCCGCCACATAGCCGCGCACCGCCGAGTCGTACATCGCCGCGGTCTCGGCCAGGCTGTAGATCATGCCGCCACCGTGCAGGTACAGCGCGCCGGCGCCGGTCGGCGTCGAGCCGGTCGGGGCATACCAGTTCAGCGGCAGTTCGGCCCCGTCCGCCGTCGTCACGACATGACTGGTGACCTCGACACCGTCGGCCGGTTCCCGGCCCGCGGCGAGCAGGGCGAAGAACGGAACGGCCCGCTCGCGGCGGGTGGCGACGTCACCGACCGCCGGCGCGGGCAATTCGGCGGCGGCCGCCATCAGCGGTTGCAGCAGGGTGAGGAGTTCGGGATCCATCGGCAGGGCCACGCCTGCCAACTCTAGGGTCTGGACGTCAGCCCCAGTTGTCGTAGCCGCCCTCCGGACCGAGCATCCGCTCCAGCCGGCTCCGGTTGATCTTGGCCAGTTCGTTGCGCACGACCTTGCGTTCGGTCTCCAGGTCGTGGTGCATGCGTTCGCCGATCGCCGCGATGACGGAATCGACCCGGCCGTCGGGGCCCAATGCCCCGACGTGCATGACGAAGTCGAATCCGAACGCGTCGGCGTAGTCGCGTGCGGCGCGGTTCAGGGTCGTCATCACCTCGGGGCGCTCGTCCCACACCGAGCAGTGCTCGGCCTGCGACCGCGTGCTGTTCGGCCGGCTGCCGACATGGGGGTAGGCCTGCAGGATGTCGTCGACGGACTGCTCGGACAGCGAGAACAGCAACGCATCGGCCTTGCGGAACAACGCGTTCCGGTCCGGGTAGGGCCGTTCGCGAGCCAGGTCACGGGCCAGCACGACGCTGTTGCAGCATTCGTACAACGCGTGCACGGCCTTCTTGGTCGGCAGTTCGTTGAAGGCCTCGAGCCCGATGCCCTGATGCAGCAACACACCGCAATGGTCGGACCCGGAAAGCACAGCCGCGTTACCGAATGTTACGGCCAGGCAAACTCTCGCCCGCGGGGCGTGAGCCGCGTCACCCGATCAGTGCCCACCTGCGGTGAAGCGCTCGAGGGAGCGCTGGATCTCGGCCTCCGCCTCGGCCCGGCCCACCCACTCGGCCGCCTTGACGAACTTGTTCGGCTCCAGGTCCTTGTAGTGCATGAAGAAGTGCTTGATGCCGTCGAGCTCCATCTGCGGCACGTCGTGCAGATCCTGGATGTGGTCCCAGCGCGGGTCGCCGGCGGGCACGCACAGCACCTTGTCGTCGCCGCCGGCCTCGT
>JAGQTW010000301.1 GCA_020438785.1 Mycobacterium sp.
ACTTGCCGCTGCCGTTGGGCCCGGTGATCACGTTGCAGGGTCGCAGCGGAACCACCAGCCGGCGCAGCGATCGGTAGTTCTCCACGGCGACGGTGTCGAGCACGGCGCCACCCTAACCAGGGGGTGCCGACAAGTCGGTCCGGAAGCCGCCCATCGCGGCCAGGACGGCGGTGAACACCCGGTGGGCGGCCTGCAGGTCCTCGTCCGGCAGATCAGCGAGCGCGCGGTGGGTGTGGTCGGCCAGCGGGGTGAAGAAGGCCCGTCCTACCTCGATGCCGTGCGTGGCGTAACGCAGAATCACCTTGCGCCGGTCGGCCGGATCGGATTCGCGGCGCAGGTGGCCCGACTCGATCATCCGCTCGACGAGGTACGTGATGGCCGCTCCGGACATCCCCATCCGGCTCTTCAGTTCCCCGGCGGTCAGGGGGGTGCCGGCGTTCTCGGCGACCATGACGTGAGTCAACGCCCGAAAGTCGTTCGCCGACAGGTCGTGGGTGCCGGCGAAGACCCGGCCGATCTGGTCCGATTCGGCCGACAGCGCCTGGACGTCGGCCACCACCGCCGATTCGAGCGCCGTCCGGTCCTCCATCTCACCAGAGTATCTGTTAAGCGGATGAACTGTTAAGAAACTGAAGCTATGCTGGCACTCATGCGCAGAACGGCTAAACCCGCCCCACCGATGTGGGAACGCATCGGCGAGTTGCTCGCCGTCAACTTCTCCTGGGTGATCGCGGTGCTCGTGGCCATGATCGGCGTCGGACTGATGGGCGCTCTCGGCGAGAGCGCCTCTGCCGACAAGTCACCTGTCGCACTGCCGCCCGGCGCCGAGTCGGCCAAAGTCGCCGCTCTGCTCAGAGACTTTCCCGGTGGTGACCAGGCGCCGGTGATCCTCGTGGCGACCCGAAGCGACGGCGGTGACCTGTCGCCGGCCGACCTGGGCGCTGCCGAAGCCGCCCGCGCCCGCATGCTCACGATCGCCGGCAGCGCCGGCGGCCCAGCGATCCCCGTGGTCCCGTCGACCGACGGTAAGGCAGCGCTGGCACCCGTTCCGCTGGACTCCACGCTGACCGGGTTCGCCCTCAGCGACAAGGTGAAGGCACTGCGCGAGGCCGCCAGGGACGGCCTGCCGAGCGATCTGGTGGTCAACGTCACCGGCGGTCCGGCCTTCGGCGCCGATATCGCCAATGCGTTCTCCGGCGCCAACGTCACGCTGCTGGCCGTCACCGGCGCCGTGGTGGCCCTGCTGTTGATCGTCACCTACCGCTCCCCCGTGCTGTGGCTGGTGCCGCTGTTGGTCATCGCCTTCGCCGACCGGGTGGCCGCGGTCCTGGGCTCGGGGATCGCCGAGGCGACCGGGATGACCGCCGACGGCTCGACATCGGGCATCACCAGCGTGCTGGTGTTCGGCGCGGGCACCAACTATGCGCTGCTGCTGATTTCGCGCTATCGCGAGGAACTGCGCCGTACATCCCACCACCGCCAGGCGTTGCAGACCGCCGTGCGCCACGCGGGCCCCGCGATCGTGGCGAGCAACGCCACCGTGGTGCTGGCCCTGTTGACGTTGCTGTTCGCCTCCTCGCCCAGCACCCGAAGCCTGGGTGTGCAGGCAGCCTCCGGGCTGCTGGTGGCGGCGATCTTCGTGCTGCTGGCGCTGCCGCCGCTGCTGGCGTTGTTCGGCCGGAAGTTGTTCTGGCCCTTCGTCCCCAGGCCCGGCACCGACGACATCGCCGACACCGGCGCCTGGCACCGGGTCGCCGACTGGGTGTCCCGGCACGCCACCCGGGTGGCCGTGGCGTCGATCGCCGTGCTCGCCGTGCTGGCCACCGGCCTACTGGCAACTCCGGTGGGTCTCAACCAGATCGACCAGTTCCGGGTGAGTGCCGACTCGGTCACCGGATTCAAGACGCTTTCGGCGCACTACCCCAGCGGACTGACCGACCCCACCCGCGTCATCGGTAGCACCGACAAGACCGACGCGATCACCGAGGCGATCCAGAGCACCCCGGGCGTGGTGTCGGCGAACCCGGCCGGTCAATCCCCCACGGGACTGACCCAGTGGCAGGTCGTCACCGACGCCGCGCCGGCATCGCAGAAGGCCTTCGATACCGTTGCCGCACTCCGTGATTCAGTGCGGAAGGCCGACCCCGCCGCCCTCGTCGGTGGGTCGGACGCGCAGGCCCTGGATGCCAAGAACGCGGCCGTCCACGACCGCTGGGTGGTGATCCCCGCCATCCTCATCGTGGTGCTTGCGGTCCTCTATGTTCTGTTGCGGGCGGCGCTCGCACCCCCGGTTCTGGTCGCCGCGACCGTGTTGTCGACGATGGCCGCGCTCGGCCTGGGCGGCTGGGTCAGCGTGCATCTACTGGGCTTCCCGGCCCTGGACATCACCACCCCGCTGTTCGCCTTCCTGTTCCTGGTCGCACTCGGCGTCGACTACACCATCTTCCTGGTCACCCGCGCCCGGGAGGAGACCCCGATGTACGGCACCCGCGGCGGCATCGTGCGGGCGGTGTCGGCCACCGGCGCGGTGATCACGAGTGCGGGAATCGTTCTGGCCGCGGTGTTCTGCGTGCTCGGCGTGCTGCCGTTGATCGTGCTGACCCAACTGGGCATCATCGTCGGCCTGGGCATCCTCCTGGACACCTTCGTCGTGCGCACGGTCGTGATCCCCGCGCTGTTCACGCTGATCGGTCCGCGGATCTGGTGGCCGGCGTTCAAGCGCGACGAGATCGAGGCGCGCTAGCGGTTCTGGTACTCGTCTCGATGGAGTTCGAAAACGCCTGCGCGCGTGAGTAGTAGAACGCTGACGATCAGCACCCACACCGGGAACGCCATCGTCATCCACATGCTGATGCCACTGGCTGTGATGATGGCCAGCGCCGCAAGGTACGTGACGGCTACCAGCCAGCCAGGCATCAGATCGGTGCGCAGCCAGATTGTGGCCAGCGAGATCATAAAGACGCCAGCCATCTTCACCGCGTAGGTCTTCGAAAGAGCTAGGACCGTCATCTGCCCGAACATGGCTACGTCGGTGTGGACTACGGCGCCCCCGCTGGCGATGTTGCTGTCCGCCAGTCCGGCGCCGACCGCCGCCGTCGCGAACATCATCGCCAGAAACAGCAGGCCGCTGCCGAGGAACACGGTGGAGAAGAACCGGTCCTCGTAGCGACCGAAGCCGTCGCGGATCACCCCGATGAACCACAGGAAGCTGATGCCGGCGAACGGCATCAGCTTCGCGGCCAGGTCCATCTTGGCGCTGCCCGCGTCCAGCCACTGCGATCCGGGCGTGCCGCCTTCCGGGAGCGAGGTCCGGATCAGGATGAGAGTCGCGCCGAACAACAGCGCGAACAGCACGCCCGCCAGGGCGGCGGCGCGGGGGGTGGTCAGCGCTTTGAGCGTTCTCGATCGATGTTCAACCACGCCGACATGGTGACAGATGTCAGGGCTGACCGGGTAGCAGGCGCACCATCAGGCCGTGTGCCTCGGCGAGCAGTTTCCCGTCCGGGTCGGTCATCTCGGCCTTGACGAACGCCTTGCGCCCCTCGGCCCGATCCAGCCAGCCGCGCACCGTGAGCGGCACGTCGATCGGCGTGACGTTGCGGTAGTCGACATGCAGGAATGCCGTCCGGCTGATCGGCCGGCCCGCGGCGTGGATGACCATGCCGAACATCGAGTCGAACATCAGCGGCAGCACACCGCCGTGCACGGCGTTGTTGCCGCCGACGTGGTACCGGCTGAACTGCACGGTGAACTCGACACTGTCGGACTGGAACTTCGACACCCGGTAGGGCGCCATCAGCAGGCTGCCGGCGCCGGGCAGGCTGGGCACCCGGTTGGCCGGCCCCACTCCCTCGGCCGCCTCGAACGGGCCGAGCAGGGCCACGAGTTCTTCGGCGTGGTCGGCGGCGGCCTCCCAGGTGTCCCGGTCGGGGTCGGCCGAGACCGCGAGGTCCTGCAGGCGGCGCATGGCCTCGATGAACCGGCCGAATCCCGGCCCGGGGTCGGCGGGTTCGAACTTCGGAAAGCCGCCGTGCCGGTCGTACTCCGGGTCCTCCAGGTGTGGATCGCTCATACCCGCGGCGCCAGCACGTCGCGGCGCACGATGGTCTGATCGCGACCCGGGCCCACCCCGATGCACGAAACATGCGCTCCGGCAAGCTCTTCCAGCCGCAGGACGTAGTCGCGGGCCTTGACGGGCAGGTCATCGAAGTCACGGGCCCCGGAGATGTCCTCCCACCAGCCGGGCAGTTCCTCGTAGATCGGTTCGGCGCGGGCGATGTCGCTCTGGGTCATCGGCATCTCGTTGGTGCGCCTGCCGTCGACGGTGTAGCCGACGCAGACCGGCACCGTCTCCAGGCTGGACAGCACGTCGAGCTTGGTCAGGAAGTAGTCGGTGATCCCGTTGACCCGGGTGGCGTAGCGGGCGATGACAGCGTCGAACCAACCGCAGCGGCGGCGGCGGCCGGTCGTGACGCCGACCTCACCGCCGGTCTTGGCCAGGTACTCACCGCTCTCGTCGAACAGTTCGGTGGGGAACGGGCCCGACCCCACCCGCGTGGTGTAGGCCTTGAGGATGCCGAGCACCGTCGTGATGCGCGTCGGCCCGATACCCGAGCCGACCGCAGCGCCGCCCGCGGTGGGGTTGGACGACGTCACGTAGGGATAAGTGCCGTGGTCGACGTCGAGCAGGGTGCCCTGCGAGCCCTCGAGCAGCACGGTCTCGCCGGCCTCCAGTGCACTGTTCAGCAGCAGCCGGGTGTCGGCGATGCGGTGCCTAAAGCCCTCGGCCTGGGCCAGCAGCGTCTCGACCACCTCATGCGGGTCCAGCGCCTTGCGGTTGTAGATCTTGACCAGCACCTGGTTCTTGAACTCCAGCGCTGCGGCCACCTTGGCCGCCAGCGAGTCCTCGTCGAGCACGTCGGCCACCCGGATGCCGATCCGGGCGATCTTGTCCTGGTAGCAGGGGCCGATGCCGCGACCGGTGGTGCCGATCTTCTTGCTGCCCATGTAGCGCTCGGTGACCTTGTCGATGGCGACGTGGTAGGGCATCAGCAGGTGGGCGTCGGCGGAGATCAGCAGCCGTGAGGTGTCGACCCCGCGCTCGTCGAGGCCGCGCAGCTCGGTCAGCAGCACCCCCGGGTCGACCACGACGCCGTTGCCGATCACGTTGGTGACCCCGGCCGTCAAGATGCCCGACGGGATCAGGTGGAGCGCGAAATGCTCCCCCGTCGGCAGGACCACGGTGTGCCCGGCGTTGTTGCCGCCCTGGTA
>JAGQTW010000302.1:0-3709 GCA_020438785.1 Mycobacterium sp.
CCGGGACCCAGGGGGAACACCCGGACGCGGCCGTTGCGGTCCTCGAGTTCGACCCGACCGCCCTCGATCCGGACGACGGCCCCGACGTAACCGGACTGCGGATCCTCCACCACGAGACCGGGCTCGACCGCACACTCGACCGAGCGCGGGGTGCGGCAGCGGTGCGGGTCGTCGGCGAGGACGTCGGTGCCATAGCGATCAGCCACCCGGTGATCGTAGGGACTCGAGCGGGCGCCGCGGCGCACCGAAAGCGGTGGTTCGATCACAAGTCGGCAACGCCCCCGGCGTCAGGAATCGGCGGCGGTACGCCACTTCCACGGCGGCGGCGGTACGCCGCGGCGCAGCTATAGCAAAGTTTTCGAAGGCGCCCTTCCGGGTCGCTATGAATGCATTTGCCCACTGCATTCCGCTACTTCAGCAGATGTTCTTCCGCAAGGAGCTTGCGTCGCAAAGATATGTTCGGTTATGTTTACAGCCGCTCGAAAAGAGTTGCGCTTCGCACGGCGGCTCTGAGCGATTGCCGACTCCCTGTTCTGATACGAAACCGCGTGTATGTCCGAATCGGCGATCTTCCCTGAACGAGACATACACGCGGCAATTCCCACGCGCCGTGTCGAGCGCCCGAACCGGATCACTCCGGGCGGGTTCGAAGGAGACACTTGTCGTGACGACCATGGTCACGTCGTCCGCCCGGCAGCGGGTGGCGAAGTCACTGGAGAGTGAATCGGCCTCCATCGTGGTGATCCTCGGCGGTTTCGCCGTGGTCGCCGCGTCGATCCTCGGGGCCGGCGTGCTTCGGCAATCCCCGACGACGGACGCCACCCTCGCCGTCGCGGCCGCCCAGGCGGTCGACGTTGGACACCGCAACGGGATCGCTGCCGGTTCGGCCATCGGCAGCCCGATCGCCGCAACCACCGACCGCGACGGTGTCGCCTTCTCGTCGAGGGACACCGGGGCCATGGCCATGCGGGAGGCGATCGCCGTCGGCATGCCGAGCTCGACCGAGATTCGGTTGACCGATGGCGGACCCACCACGCCCGCGCCGCCGAGACACAGCGAGTGGTGGTGGATGCCGGTCGGCCTGGTTACCGCCGGCGCCACCGTCACGGCGCTACGGGCCGGGTTGCGGCGTCGCCAGGCCGAGTCGAGGTTCGCTCCCGAGGACGTCGCGGCGACCTGACGCGGGCGGCGACGGGTGGCCGGACTACTGCTGCTGGCCGCTGGTCGCGACCTCGAGTTTCGCCGGATCCGAGGTGATCTCGTCCACCACGGTGTGAATGAACCGCATCTTCTCCAGCACCGGAACCGGCAGCACGAACGGGTACAGGTCGTCCTTGCCCATCGACCGGTTCACCATGTTCAGCGCCCAGGACATCGGCAGCCACATCTCGATGATGGTGTCGAAACCGCTGGGGCCCAGCTGGCGCCGGTCGAACGTCGCGTTGGCCGGCGCGAAACTGAACGCCGCCGCGGTGTCCAGGGTGTCGCGGATGTGCAGGTAGTGCGCGAACGTCTCGGCCCAGTCCTCGGCCGGGTGCATGGTGGCGTAGGAGGAGACGTAGTTCTGCTTCCATCCCGGCGGCGCGCCCTGGCTGTAATGCCGGTCGAGGGCTTCCTGATAGTCGGTGTCCGGATCGCCGAATAGTTCGTTGAACCGCTGCAGGTAAGCCGGATTCGTGCCGATGAGGCGATAGAAGTAGTAGTGGCCGATCTCGTGGCGGAAGTGGCCGAGCAGCGTGCGGTACGGCTCGTCCATCTCGACCCGCAATTGCTCGCGGTGCACGTCGTCACCCTCGGCGAGATCGAGGGTGATCAACCCGTCCTCGTGACCGGTGAACACCTGCTCGGTGGTGCTGGAGAGCAGGTCGAAGGCCAACCCGTACTGGGGGTCGGCGTCGCGGCCGACGATCGGCAGCTTGAGCTCGTGCAGTTCGGCGATCAGCCGGCGTTTGGCCTTCTCGGCGACCGCGAACGCCGCCATCGCGGCGGTGTCGGCGTCCGCGGGCCGGGTCCGGGTCAGCGCACACGATTGGCACAGCCGACGGACCGGGGCCACCTCGACCAGCCAATTGCATTCCGCGGCATGCAGATTCGCGCACAGCTGGTACTCGCTGGCATCCACGGCCCCACCGTGCGTGCTGTCCTGGCCGGAGGCGATCACCAGGAACGCCATCTTGTCCAGCGAGAACCCGAGCCTGCTGTCGCACGACAGGCACACCGAGTTCTCGAAGGCCAGGTGCTGCCCGCAGTTCGGGCAGATGAAGTCACGCACGGGCCACCTCGCCCTCGAACGGTGCGACGTCGACCGAGACGTCGATGACGCTGCGCTCGGATTCGGTGTAGATGATGCCCCGCAGCGGCGGTACGTCGGCGTAGTCGCGGCCCCAGCCGACGACGATGTAGCGCTCGTCGATGAGTTGGTCGTTGGTGGGGTCCAGGCCCAACCAGTGGTTCTGCGGGGTCCACACCGCGGCCCAGGCGTGGGTGGCGTCGACGCCGAACATCCGTTCCTTTCCGGGCGGCGGATCCGTGGCGAGGTACCCCGACACATAGCTCGCCGCCAATCCGTTGGCGCGTAGGCAGGCGATGGCCAGCCGGGCGAAGTCCTGGCATACCCCTTCTCCGGCCGCCAAAACCTCGTTCACCTGTGTCGATACCGTCGTGGACCCCGAGCGGTAGGTGAAGTCGGAGAAGATCCGTGCGTTCAGATCACGCAACACCTCGATCAGGGGGCGTCCCGGGGCGAAGCTCGGCGCGGCGTAATCCCGCACCGCGTCGGTGATCTCCGGTGGGCGCAGATCCAGCGTGAACTCGGTGGCCAGCACGCCGTCGCGACCCAGCGGGCGGGCGGACTCCCACGGCGCCATCGCCGAGCCGGCGCCGTAGAGGCCGGCCGGCGGCGGATCGACTTCGACGACCGAATTGCTGGTGACCGTCAGGGTGTGGTGGCGCTCGGTGACGTGGAAGTAGGAGCTGATGTTGCCGTAGACGTCGCGGGTGGTGGACCGGTCCGCCGGTTCCGGATCGATGTCGAGCGCATTGGCCAGGCAGCGCTGCCGGTCGGTGTCGCGGGGGGTGAGGTGGCCCCGGCCGTAGGAACTGGTCACGACGTCGGAGTAGCGGTACTCGGTGCGGTGGGTGACCTGGTAACACCGCGGCGGGGGCGCCGTTTCCAGCTCGCCGGTCATGGCATCACCCGGCGCTGGTCGGGACCCCACAACGGCTGCATGTCGCCGGGCAGCGACAACTGCGCGCTGGTGATCAGGTCGGACAGGTCGCGCAGCGCCTGGTGCATCGCGCCGAGCAAGCCGTCCAACTCGACGCGCCTGCCGTCGTCGACCTGCTCTAGGTCCGCCGGGTCGAGGCGACGCAGCCGCGTGCTGATCTCGTCGACCAGGCGCTCGGGGCGCGAGGACCCCGACGCGCCCGGCAGCGCCCGCAGGTTGGCCCGTAGCCGTTCCAGTTGGTAGACCAGCGATCTCGGATTCTCCCCGTCGAACAGCACGAGCTCGGCCACCGCGGCCACCGAGACCCTGCCCAGGTTGCGCCGCCGGTAGATGACCGACGACTCGCAGGCCACCAGCGCGGACTCGGTGATGGTCTGCTCCGCGCCGGGGCCGCGCTCGGTGGTCAGCGTCGCGCGCAACAGCGCGGTCAGCGCCAGGCCGCGCTCGATTCGCTTGCCGATGTCCATCATCGTCCAGCCGGC
>JAGQTW010000302.1:3803-4520 GCA_020438785.1 Mycobacterium sp.
GAGCCGCGCTGCGACTGCGGTGGCGCCCCGGCCTGCCCGATCGCCCGTTCCACCCCACCGAGCACCATCCAGGTGTCATTGGACATCTGGTCGCGCACCGATCGGGCGGCCAGGCCCAGCCGCTCGATCGACTGGGCCAGCGATCCGGAACGCTCACGGTCTACGGTCAGCGACCACAGGGTGTGCTGGGCACCGGCCACGGTGTCGGCGTAGGAACCGGTCACGCCGCTGCCGGTGCCGGTCATCGACTCCAGCGCCGACAGCAGCACGGGCACGCATTCGCTGCCCGTCATGTCCTGGCGGTAGCGGTATTCGTGGTAGCGCTCGCGGGTCACGATGAGAAGCCGCGCCAGGTTCTCCGCGCGCTCGCCGTAGCGACCCATCCAGAACAGGTCGGACAGCACACGGGGCGAGCTGATGAACCGCGTGCCGCTGGGCAGTTCCACCGACGGAATGGTCAGTGTCGTCTCGGCCTTGGCACGGGTCGGCGGTCGGACCCAGATGTCCTTGGCCGCAACGCTGTTGAGCTTGTAGGCCGCGGTGCCCGGTCCCAGCACGTAGCCCAGTCCGCCGACCATCGGGGCGTAGCCGCCGCTCTGGGACACCGTGAACAACCGCATCCCGACGCTGGCCGCCGTCAGCCCGCCCGGGTAGTGGTCGGTGGGCGCCGAGGAGAACTGCGGCAGCTCCTGGCCCACCCACTGCCACGGCGCCGCC
>JAGQTW010000302.1:4640-5236 GCA_020438785.1 Mycobacterium sp.
TACAGCTGCGGGGTGTCCAGCAGCGGCTTCTCCCCCAGCAACCGTTCGGCCAGTTGCGGCAGAAAGCGTTGCAGCCCAGGGCTTTCCAGGATTCCGGCGCCCAGGGTGTTGACGACGGTGACCGCGCCACGCCGCTGCACCTCGATCAGGCCGACCACACCCAGGCGCGAATCCGGCCGCAGTTCGAGGGGATCGGCGTATTCGGCGTCCACGCGCCGCAACACCACGTCGACGCGTTTCAGGGTGCCCAGCGAGCGCATCCACAGCTTGCCGTCCCGGACCACCAGGTCGGCGCTCTCCACCAACGGAAAGCCCAGCACGGTGGCGAGATAGGCCTGGTCGAAGGCGGTTTCGGAGTGGATGCCGGGGCTGAGCACCACCACCACCGGATCTTCGGCGGCCTCCGGGGCGGAGTCGATCAGCGCCAGCCGCAGCGCCTGGGCGAACGGGGAGGCCGGCCGCGGCCCGATCCGCTCGTAGACGTCGGGGATGGCGTGGGCGACGACGCGGCGGTCGGCCAGCGCGTAACCGGCGCCGGACGGCGCCTGGGTCCAGTCGGCGTTGACCAGGAACCGGCCGTCGGCGGCGCGGCTGAC
>JAGQTW010000303.1 GCA_020438785.1 Mycobacterium sp.
GCCGAGAACCTGGCGTCCTCCTGGCTGGACAACCCCATCGACACCACGGTGCGCGGGAAGATCAGGTCGGTGAGATAGGCCAGCGACACCGCCCAGCGGTTCACCGGGCGCGGGATCGCGTACAGGTGGTAGGCGCGGGTGACGAACTTCGCGGGCAGGCCCGACAGTTTGACGTTGAGCGGATTGGCGACGGCGTAGCGCGGTCCCAGGTCGACGACCAGACCCATGTTGCGATGCCGGTAGTCCTTGGCCGAGCCGTAACCTAGGCTCGCCGCCACGTTGCGGGCCAGCGCCTTGCCCTGCCGGGTGGCGTGCTGCGCGGTCGGCGGGGTGATCGTGCCCGGACGGGTCAGGTCCGGCACCGCGGCGGCGTCACCGGCGGCGAACACGTCGGGGTGGCCGGGCACCTGCAGGTCGGCCCGGACCTTGAGCCTGCCCTTCTCGGTCGGCAGACCGAGCGTCTCGATCAGCGGCGCGGCGATGACGCCGGTGACCCAGGCGACGGTACGGGTGTCGATCCGCGAATCATCGCTGAGGACAACATGATCGGCGTGCACCTCCTTCAGCGTCGTCTCCAGCCGCACGTCGATTCCCCGGGATTTCAACACCTCCATCGCCGCGGAACCGAGCTTGTCGCCCACCTCGGGCATCACCTGCTTCGCCAGGTCCAGGAGCAGGAAGCGGACGGTCGCGGGGTCGAAGTTCATCTGGGCCGCGGCGGCGTCGGCCAACGCACGCAGCTGGGCGATCAGCTCGGTGCCCGAGTAGGAGGCGCCCACCACCACGATCGTGCGCCGCCCGACCGCGACGGCGGGGTCGTCGTCGATGCTCGCCAGTTCGAGCTGCTCGAGGACGTGGTCGCGCAGGTAGAGCGCCTCGGCGGTGGACTTCAGGCCGCGGGCGTGGGTGTCCAGGCCCGGGATGTCGAAGAGTCTGGTAACCGAGCCCGGGGTCAGCACCAGCCGGTCCCACGATAATTCGTGGGTGCGGTCCTCGGGGTCGGTGTAGGTCAGGGTGTGGCCGGCCAGGTCGGCCTTGTCCACCCGCCCGCGGATGGCGCGCACCCCGCGCAGCGTTCCGGCCAGCGGGATCGTCACGAACCGTGCGTCCACCACACCGCCTGCCACGTCCGGCAGCAGCGGGGTGTAGAGCATGTAGTCGATCGGCGAAATGATCGTGACGTCTACTTGTGCCTTGTGCCTGCGGAACCGCTTGACCAGATTGCGGGCGCACTCGAACCCGGTAAACCCGCTTCCCACAATCAGCACCGAGGACATCGAGCGGTCGGGTACCCGGGGCCCCGAAGTGCAAACGTGCCAACCGGTTGCGCGGTGTCGACCTCGCACAGCAGGATGGGACACCTTATGGCGCGTTCGCTCGGTCTGGCCCGCTGGGATCTTCTGCGGCCGCTGGACATGCTGTCCTCTGTGTGGTCGTCGGCGGCCGCGCTGCCGCCGGTGAGTTCCGGCGCGGCGGTGGCCTACCGGACCCTGTTCATGACCCTGCGTCGCCTGGTGGTCGGACGGACCCTGACGATCAACGCCGACGCCGGTGACATCACCCTGACCGTCACCGAGTTCGAGTCCCGCCTGGACGTGCGCCGGCTGGCCGTCGGCCAGCTCAACGACGTTCACCTGACGGCAACCGACGTCCGCTGGGAGGACCGCCGTTTCGACGAGGCCCGTCTGGTCCTGCGCAACGTGCACCTGCGGCCCGGGGTCCCGCCGGTGCTGGTGGCCGCGCCGGTCGACGTGACGCTGGTGATGTCGTCGAACGCGCTCGACGACCTGCTGCGGTTCGCCTTCCCCCGGCTGAGCGGGCACGTCGACGACGACGGGGTGGCCCGGCTGCGCTGGGCCCGGCGCCCCCAGCTCGGTTGGCTCGAGGTCGACGTCGAGGTGGACGGCACCACGCTGTGGCTGCATCCGCGTGTGCTGCGGCTGGGCCGGCGACCCTGGCGGCTACCCGCCCGGATGCCCACCTACCCGGTTCGGTTGCCGGAGCTGGCCGAGGGTCTGACGCTGACCGACCTGAGCCTGGCGCCCGGCCAGATTCACGTGTCCGGCAGCCTGGCCGAGTGGCGCGCCGAGGTGCCCCGGGCCCGCGTCGAAGATGTGCTCACCCAGCTCAGCGCGCTCGGCAGGCCGCTGAATCTCAGCCGGCGCACACCGGGCTAGCGAACCGCGCGCTATCCCTGGTCCCAGGCCGAGGACACGGCCTCGGCGACGTCGATCACCTTGGCCTGCTGCGACGCCGGGCTGTCGACCTCCTCGGCGACGTGGGCGGCGATGAACCGCCGGATCTCGGTGTCGATGCCGCCGATGATGCGCAGGATCTCACCGCGCACCGACTTGGAGGTGACGTGCACGGCGATGTCGGACGGTCGCGGCTTGGCGACGTCGATGACCAGCAGCAGCGGCTCGGCGGCCCGGGCGGTGGCGCGTAGCGCGATGTCGCCGTCCACCTTGAAGCGCTGCCGGTCGATGCGCAGGTCGACGATGAGTTCGATCTCCAGCGGGATCCGGATGGCGAAGGTCAGGGTGTCCCCGAGGTTGCGGCGCACGTGCGGCTGGTTGACCTTCACCCTGGCCGTCACCTTGGCCAGTCCGCCCGGGCCCTGGGCCATCGGTCCCATCTCGAATTCGTCGCCGGCGATCTCGGCGAGCGCCGCCGCGACACGCTCCTCGGTCACCGCGATGTCGAAGAACCGGCGGCCGAATTCCTCGTAGGTGACGAAGTTGTGCGTGTGCATAGGCCTCTACCGTCTCACGCCCGATGTCGCCGCCCGGGTGCGGACCGATAACGAAACGCTCCCGACTGCGCTACCAAGTTGGTACCGGAGGGCCGTGCCGCCAGATCGTGCGCACGCGTGCCCGCCGCTTCGGCGGCTCGTAGGGTGGGATGATGCGGGGGCGCACGAGGTGGGGAGATCTGGCGGCACGGCTGCTCACGTGGCGGGCGCTGGTGCGGGCCCCAATCTGGCTGTACCGCTTGCGGATCGGATTCCTGCTGGGGCAGCGCATGCTGCTGCTCGAGCATCGGGGGCGCCGCAGCGGTGTGGCGCGCTACACCGTGCTGGAGGTGATCGACCGGCCCCGGCCAGGACGCTATGTCGTGGCCGCCGGTTTCGGCCATCGCGCGCAGTGGTGCCGCAACGTGCTGGCGGACCCGCGGGTCCGGATCAGCGTCGGATTCCGACGGGAGGTGCCCGCCCGTGCGGTTCCGCTGTCGCGGGCGGACGTCGAGGCCACCCTGGCCCGGTACGCGGAGCTGCATCCGGGCGCCTGGTCGGTGCTGGGTCCGACGCTGCAGAGCGCACTCGACGCCCCGCTGTCGGAGTTGCCGATGTTCGAGTTGTGCCCCGATCAGTCTTGCTTCGCCTCGTAGCGCAGCAGGACCACGCCACCGGGGAAGGTGCGGTTCTCCACCAGGCGCAGTGGGATCCATGACGCCAGGGCGGGCAAGAACGGGGTGCCCCCGCCGACGGCGGTGGGCGCGATCACGATCCGGTATTCGTCGACCAGTCCGGCCCGCACGATCGGGGCGGCCAGCGTCGCGCCGGCCACCTCCAGGTTGCCGTCGGTTTCGGCCTTCAGCGTGCGCACCACCTCGACCGGGTCGCCACGTTCCAGGCGGGAGTTCCAGTCGACGGAATCCAGCGTGCGGGAGAACACCACCTTGGGCATGTCGCGCCAGATGCGGGCGAAGTCGGTGATCACCGGGGTGGCGTCGGCCACCTGGTCGGCGGTCGGCCAGTATGCCGACATCAGTTCGTAGAGCCGCCGG
This sequence comes from Mycobacterium sp., assembly GCA_020438785.1. Taxonomy (GTDB): domain Bacteria; phylum Actinomycetota; class Actinomycetes; order Mycobacteriales; family Mycobacteriaceae; genus Mycobacterium. The sequence continues at coordinate 3,787 of JAGQTW010000303.1, forward strand.
CCGTAGAACGACAGGGCGGTCTCGCGCTCGAAGTCGTTCCAGTACTGGTGCAGTTCGTCGCTCGGTTCACTCCAGTCGATGTCGCCGTGTGCGTCGGCGATGTACCCGTCCACCGACACGTTGAAGCCATAGATGAGTCTGCCCATGTAGCTCAGACTGCCCCGGACGGCGGAACTCATCGCGCACAGCAGCGGGTGTAACGCTTCTCCGGCTTCCCGACACTCAGTTCAGGTACCACCCGACCGAGAGGACGCCGCATCACCATGAAGCCCGCAATTCGTAGCCTCGCCGCAGGCGCCGCGCTGGCGGCCTTGAACATCGCCGTCGTGGTGATCTTCGCCGCCGCGCCGGCCAATGCCGTGACGATGCCGTCGGGCGCCACCTACATCGCCGACATGCCGGCCGATGCCGCGGAGGCCATGACGCTGGCCGTGACGGTCGACGGCGACCGGGTCGTCGCCTACGGGACCAACGGAAGCGATGAGGAGGCGTGGTTCTTCGGAACCCAGCGCGGCGGCAGGATCGACATGATGTCGATGTACGCCGATCGCGTTCAGGCCACCTACGACGGCGCCACACTCACCGGCACGCTGACGATGAACGGCGATGGGAATCCGCATGCGTTCACCGCCGCCGCGGCCCCCGCCCCGGCGGGTATCTACACCGCCGCCATGGACGGTGCCCGCGCATCGTGGGTGGTTCGGCCGGACCGCACCATCACCGGCGTGATGGACAACAGCGCGCCCGGCGACCACAAGGTCTCCGACGCCCAGGCCGCCGCGAGCCGGCAGTACCAGGAGCAGGTCCGCCAGATGCGCCTGGATCAGCAGATGCAGCAGGCCCCGCCGATGCACTACGGCACCTGGAGCACGGTCATCCACGACCGGCCGGTGACGGCGACCCCGGTCAGGGGGGCCATGCGGTTCTAAGCGCACCGATTATCTGCCACCGCGTTCCCATCCCGCGGTCGCCGGTTATGGTTTGCATGACTTCGACTGCGGGAGTGGTGGATTGCCGACCGATGAGCACGGCAGCGAGTCGCCGCTGCGCAGGGTGATCACCGGGGCGTCGATCGGCAACGCGGTGGAGTGGTACGACTTCGCCATCTACGGATTCCTCGCCAGCGTCATCTCGGTGAAGTTCTTCCCGCCGGGCAACGAGACCGCCGCCCTGCTGAACACGTTCGCGATCTTCGCGGCGGCCTTCTTCTTCCGGCCGCTCGGCGGCTTCTTCTTCGGTCCGCTGGGTGACCGCCTCGGGCGCCAGCGGGTCCTGGCCATCGTCATCCTGCTCATGTCGGCATCGACCCTGGGGATCGGCCTGCTGCCCACCTACGCCTCCGCGGGTGTGCTGGCTCCCCTGGGGCTGTTGCTGCTGCGCTGTCTGCAGGGCTTCTCCGCCGGCGGCGAGTACGGCGGCGGGGCGTGCTATCTCGCCGAGTTCGCCACCGACCGCAGGCGCGGGCTGGTGGTCGCCTTCCTGGTGTGGTCGGCGGTGCTGGGCTTCCTCCTGGGCTCGGTGACCGTGACGCTGCTGCAGTCCCTGCTGCCCGACGGCGCCATGGAGAGCTACGGCTGGCGCATCCCGTTCCTGATCGCCGCACCCCTGGGCCTGGTCGGGCTGTACATCCGGATGCGGCTGACGGACACCCCGGCGTTCGAGGCCCTCTCGGAGTCCGACGAGGTGGCCGAGTCCCCGCTGCGGGAGGCCATCACCACCGCGAGGGTCGCGATCCTCCAGGTCATCGGGGTGATGATCATCCACAACGTCGGCTTCTACGTCGTGTTCACCTACCTGCCAACGTATTTCATCAAGACGCTGCACTTCTCCAGGGGTCAGTCGTTCCTGTCCATCACGGTGGCCAGCGTGGTGGCGCTGGTGCTGATCCTTCCGCTGGGCGCCCTTTCGGACCGGATCGGGCGGCGCCCCCTGCTGATAACGGGCGCGGCCGGTTTCGCCGTGCTGGCCTACCCTGCGTTCCTGCTGCTGAACTCCGGGTCGCTGGCCACCGCCATCCTGGCGCACTGCCTGCTGGCCGCCGTCGAGGCGGTGTTCGTCTCGGTATCGCTGGTGGCCGCGACCGAATTGTTCGCCACCCGGGTGCGCTACAGCGGCCTGTCGGTGGGCTACAACGTCTCGGTGGCGGTGTTCGGCGGCACCACGCCGTACGTGGTCACGCTGTTGGCGGCCCGTACCGGCAACGACTACGCCGCCGGGATCTATGTGGTGATCGCCGCCGTGGTGTCGCTGTTGACCGTGCTGACTATGCGGGAGAGCGCAGGCAGACCGCTGGCCGCACTGGGCGCTCCGCGCGCCGGGCTCACAGCTCCAACAGCACCGTGACCGGGCCGTCGTTGACCAGTTCGACGGCCATGTCCGCCCCGAACACCCCAGTAGCGACCTCGGCGCCCAACTCCCGCAACGCCTCGGCGAACACCGTCACCAGGGGTTCGGCCACCGCGCCGGGCGCCGCGGCGTTCCAGGTCGGCCGCCGGCCCTTGGCGGTGTTGGCGTACAGGGTGAACTGACTGACCACCAGTATCGGCGCACCGGTGTCGGCCGCCGAGCGTTCGTCGTCGAGAACCCTGAGCTGCCAAAGCTTTTCGGCCATCCGCCGGGCCATGGCGTCGGTGTCGGTGTGGGTGACGCCGACCAGGGCCAGCAGGCCCTGGTGCTCCGGCCGGATCGCGCCGACCACGGCCCCGCCCACCGACACCGACGCCGATGTGACCCGCTGCACCAGCACCCGCATGGGCGCCGATGCCAGCCCGTGCCCCTAGTCCTCCGAACCGGCCGGTGCGTAGCCCAGGATCGCCTTGGTCTCCAGGAAGTCGGTGAAGCCATCCTCGCCCCACTCGCGGCCGTTGCCACTCGTCTTGTAGCCGCCGAACGGCGCCTTGATGTCGAAGGCGTGGTTGATGGTCACCGCACCGGCCCTGATCCGCTTGGCCAGCGCGCGGGCCTCGCCGAGGTCGGCTCCGGACACGTAGCCGTACAGGCCGTAGTCGGTGTCGTTGCCGATCTCCACGGCCTGATCGAGGTCGTCGTAGCCGAGGATGCACAGCACCGGGCCGAAGATCTCCTC
>JAGQTW010000027.1 GCA_020438785.1 Mycobacterium sp.
CACCTGTTCCTGCAGCAGACCCCACAGAGCATATTGCTGAAGACCTGACCAGTACTCACGCGAACCGGCATCACTATCTTGCTCACCTTCGCAAGTACCAGAACTTCTTTCAGCCCTGCGATCGCCCTGCGTAGCGCTGGCCGCTTCTCGGCGTATTGCCACCACTTTTGACGAAGCGCATCACGGTTCACCTTCTGGCGTTCCGGCTTGACAAGTTTCGCAACGCGCTCATACGGAAGCTGATACAACTCCGCCTCAGCCTCCAGCCGATCATTGAAGTCAATCACCCAGCGTGATGGCGACACATCCGCCCTGGAGGCGCAATCTTCGCCAGTCAGATATGGGAAGAGAACTTCCGAGTTGCGCGCATCCACAACGATCCAATCGCGGGCCTCGTCAGGGTCGAGTACGAACCCCATCCCATAGACCTTGAAGCCCTCGAATGCGATTTGGGCGTTCGCCTCTAGGCGGATTGGGGTTCCCGAAACGCTCCCCATTGGTTCCAAGAGTGTGGATATCGCCTTGACTGGCACATCATCAGAGACCCGCATAGCCTCTGGTGCTAACGCTGCGCGAGTGGCCCAGACCGAGGCGTACTCCAGATTGGCACTTGCCGCCGGCCAACTCCGACTCTGGACCGATCGAACAATCTCGAAACCATTCCGGACAAGCTGCTCCAGCCCCACTTCACGGGTGTTGCCCTGTGCGATCGTATTTGTGCCAATCAGGCCAAAGCTCCCCTCTGAGTTGAGCAGAGATGCGGCTCGAAGAAAGAAATAGGCGACGAAGTCCGCATTGCCGCGAACTCCTCCCGCGACAACGTCTACGAGCCAATCGCGAAGGCTGGTGCCCATCGCGCCCGTAAGTTTCTGCCCGCCAAGAAAGGGTGGGTTCCCGACAACTGCGTCAAACCCGTGGCGTCCGAGAATGATGTCGGGAGCTTCGAGAACCCAATGCAGCGGAAGCCATCGAAGGTAGTCAGTCGGCACCTCAGGCGTGAGTCCGCTTTCGACAATCGACTTGAGATGTGTTCGAACCGGCTCTCCCGTTTGCGGGTAGGCGGCTTTAACCGCGATGCGCAGATTTTCGTAGGCCTCGTCGAGGGCCTTGCCCGGTTTTCCCCCCTGGGAGAGCCCAGCAGCGATGATGCCATCGGCGATGTTACGAAGGTCTTTAGTGACGCGTTGCAGTTCGGCGAGCTGCCGTTGTTTGGCGGAACTGTTTCGGGCTGGATCTAATTCGTCGATTTCAGTGGCGAGCTTGCGACGCAGATCAACGGCCTTAGCGAGGATGGCGTCGATATCGACGCTGAATATGTCGAACATTTCGGTCGCAGGAACTCGACTGGGGTCGATGTGCAGCTTGCGTAACTGATCAAGGCCGGTGATGCCTAGCAAGGAGTTGCCGAGAAATATCTTGTCGTCGACGAAAGAAAACGGTAGCTCACGATCAAGCGACACCAACCACAACGAGAGTTTGCACATCTCGACTGCCATGTCATTGATGTCCGCGCCATAAAGGCAATTGGCAACAACCTCACGGATGGCGCGCAGGTGCAAGTCGCGTCGATGCGCATTAGAGGGGTCTTCAAGCATCCAGGCTTCGACCACTCGGTCAGCCAAGTAGCGAGCTGCCGAAACCAAAAAGGCCCCTGAGCCGCAGGCAATGTCGGCCACCTTGAGACCAAGAATGTCGTCGGAAGACTTCAGCTTCCACTCTGCTTCGTCAGCGGTCTGGTACGGGCCGGGTTCGTAGCACAGCGGCTGCAGCGTGTGCAGCACAACTTCTTCTGCAAGCGATCTAGGGGTGTAGTGAGTGCCGGAATTCCGTCGGGACGGAGTTTCCTTGACCATAAGGCCGCCGTCGAGCATGACCATAGGTCGTCCGCGCAGATCTAGACGCACGAGGGGGAGCCACCGCAGGATGCGATCGCGCAGCTGGTCGTCGTGTCCGAGACTTTGAGACAATGCGCTGACGACATTTGGCTCCGACGGGGCAGCCATAGCCTTGGCGATTGCAGCGCCCGACTGCGGTTTCGCGGCCGGCTGATCGCTCTCGATCGAAGCGAGGATGGCAGCGGCCAGCGACTTGGGCTCAGTGTGCTTAATCGCGAGGTCTTCGATAGTGGAGAGTGGCAGTTCCGGTTCTTGGCCAGTAGTGCCGCGCAGTCCGAGGTACGTCTCAGTGACAGTGACAGCGGTGTAGCCAAGGAGGCCCTCGTAGATGTAGCCGATTTGTTCGACGTCGATGTCACGGAATGAAATTCGTCGCGCTTCCCCCCCGCGCAGCATGGCCTGCTGAACTGAGCGCAGCACATGCAACATCACACGATCGGACACCGTCAGTGCCAGCATGCCTTGCTCGGTCGTGTTGGTAAGGAACGCGAACCGGGCCGGATCGAATAGGGACCCACCGTAGGCGGGCATTCGCATGCTCTCGAACGTCGCGCCGCGGAAGATGGCCTGACTGGTTGCGAGCAATCGGTGCCAGGTCAGGAAGGTGGAGTCGAGCGCCTCTTCGCTCTCTTGGGCTTCGCGGGCTTGGAGGCGATCGAGTTCACCTGCTATGCCGTAACCCTGTTCGAACAGCTCGCCCGTGGGCAACAGGCCGCGCTCCTCTGCAAAGAGGAGGAAAACGACGCGCATCATGATCGTGACCGCGGCTTCGTAGATCTGATGGGTGTCGGCCGGTAGCGGGTCGGGTTGGCCGCGCCGCCGGGCTTCGGCCGCCGATTCGGAGAACGACTGGATCAGCAACTCGACTGCGCGACGCACCTGGGCGCCGAGGGCTTCGGTGATCTCCTCGGCGGCGGCAACAGATTCCTCGAACAGCACGGGCAATCGTTCGGCCGAGTCACCACCGATGATGTACTGCCGGCCGATGACCGCCAGGAAGGCATCCCGAGTGCGTGGTTCCTCGATCCAGGTCAGCGCATCGACGATGCCGGAAGCCGTCATGCTGCCCGGGCGTGCGCACACCAGTCCCCACCAGCGGCCATCGGTGACGATACCGATTTGAATGTTGTTCTCGCGCAGGAGCGCTTCCATGCGGTCGACGGGTGTGGCCGCCCATAGATCATTGGGTGTCTCGCGCAACGAATCCACCGGGTCCACCAGGTACACCAGCGCACCGATGCCATCCGGCCCGTTGAGGGCTGCATCCGCGGTTACGGTGACTAACCGGTTAGGTGACTGCGCCTGTACTCCGGGCACCTGGCCCCAGGACAGTGACTCCGACCATCCGGCGACGTCACGTAAAACCGTCTCGACCCACTTGTTCCGGGCCACCCGGTAGGTATCCAGTGCCGACTCGCCCCCGCCGGCGCGATCGAAGTTCTCCCAGGCGGATTCGAAGTCCTTGCGTGCGTAGTTCAGCGTGTCTTTGCGTTCATCGGACAGGCTTGGCATGCCCTGTGGCCAGACGCGCTTGAGCGGCGGTATCGCCAGGAAGGGGCCGTCGGTGTCGACGAGTTCCAGCCATTGGCGGTGCAATTCCGAGACGCTGGCGACCGTCAACTGAGGGCGCGGCTTCTTGGCGATCACGTGAGCCCTGCCTTCGCGTCGTCGGGCGTCAAAGCGAACACGATCGCCGCGGCGGTGGTGTGGGGTTTGACCTCGGCGTAGCGCTCCTCGATGGCGGCGACTTCGCGGGCTTCCTCATCGTCGAGGTCGTCGAGGCGGTGCTGCATTGCCTCTTTGTCGCGTCGCCATTGCTGTTGTTGGTCGTCGGCCCACAGCATGGCTTCGCTTTCGGCTTCCTTGGTGCGCAGTGCGGCAAGGGAATCGCGCAGGTTTGCGCGGAATGCGGCGAAGATGTCATGGGCGCGTTGGACATCAGCGCGGCGACGCTTTGTGAGCTGTTCGACCACCAGTTCGTGGCGGCGGGCGGCGCGGGCGTCCATTGACTCCAGTAGGCGGGCGCGCAGTGGCGCACCGGGTGAGTTCCACATCTCGGACAACTCCTTGCGCAGCTGTTTATCCGCAGGCTTCAGCCTCTCGCTGTCCAGGGCTTGATCAAGGGCGGCTTCCGCCTTCTCTTCCGCCATGGCGCGCCGGCCCTTCAGCCGCACCCCGACTAGGAATACGTCCTCGTGCAGCCGCAAGCCGCCGCGGCCGACCAGCACCATGCGGGTGACTGCGGCGACAAAAGACTCTGGAAGGCCGTCGACCACGACCGCGGTTACCCGGTTCAGCGGCGCGTCGACGCTCCACAGTGAACGGCGAAGCAGGCGTTGGGCTTTCTGCACGATCGGGTGGCCGAGATGGACGTAGACGAGGTCGCTGCGGCCTTCTGCGGCCGCCGGATCGAAGGTGATCGGGCGCAGCACGCCCGGATTCAGTCGGGTGTCGAGTCCCTTGAGTGCGTCCTGCCAACCGGCCGTCAGGCTCGGCAGCTGGAACACCTCGGCGTCCGTCCGGTCATCGCCCACCTGGATCAGCGCCGGTTGGTGGTTCATCTCCAGGGCGGTGTCCACGACCCGGCGCAGATTGGCCGGCTGCAGGTGAAGCTCGGCGCGCGAGGAGTCGAACTCCTGCTCCAACTGGGTGAGCCGGGCGTTGAGTTCCATGCCGCCGGCCAAAGCCGAATTGATGACCTCGTTGGCGTCGACACCCTTGGCTTTGCGCTTGGCTGGGGCACGGCCGGCGAAGTGCTGCTGGATATCTGAGCCGATAACTTGGTTCACCTTGCCAAGGTCGTATTCAACCTGGGCGACCTTCTTGGCGATGCGGCCCATGAAGTCCGCGTCGGCGGCGTAGGTCGACGCGGTGGTGTCGGGCAGGAAGTGGTAGACCTCGGGCCCTTCGGCCTGCCCGTAGCGGTCGATGCGGCCGATGCGCTGTTCGAGCCGGCTCGGGTTGAACGGGATGTCGAAGTTGACCAGGCGGTGGCAATAAGTTTGGAGGTCAATGCCTTCGCCCGCGGCGTCGGTGGCCAGCAGCACCCGCACCGGTTCCTTGGCCGGATCGGCGGTGAACTGTGAGCGGATGTACTCGCGGTCTTCCGGCGGCGTCGATCCCTGGATGACGGCCAGATGGTCGGCGTAGCCGCGCTGGGCCAGGACACGCTGTAACCAATCAACGGTGTGGGCGTACTCGGTGAAGACCACCACGCGTTCGTTGGTCCAGTGCTTGCCGTCGGGGCGGCACACCGCGTCCAGATAAGTGATCAGCGCTTCCAGTCGGGAGTCAGGGCGACTCTCATAGTCCAGGCCCCATTGGGCGAGCTTCTCGAGTTGGCCGGGCTTGGCGGCTTTGAGCGGATCCGATCGTTTGGATTCACGCAGCCGCTCGGCTTCGTCGTGCTCCCAGAGGCCTTCCTCTTCGTCGGACTGTCCCTCCCCGAAGATGTCGTCGTAGTCGTCGTCGGCCAGGCCGCGTTGCGCCTTGGAGCCGAGGTAGTGGGTGAGCGTCTTTCCGAAGGCGTACGGGCTGGACAGGAACCGCTTCTTCAACAACATCGTCACGATGTCCCCGCCGGGTTTGGTCCCGTTGAGTTTGGCGCTGGCGGTAACGATCTCGTCGAGCAGAGAGAACATTTCCTGCTCGGAGTCCTCCGGAGTGAATGTCAGTGTCTTTACCTGACGCTTCTTAAAACCCTTGGCAGCAAGGTCTTGTTTAAGGCGCCGCACGGCAACGTCTTTGAGGGCCTTGGAGTCCAGCATCGCGCCGCGAGAGAATCGCCGCGGGTCGATCATCTCCATCAAGGCCGTGAACGACTCGGGATAACCGTTGTGCGGGGTGGCGCTCAAGAACAGCCGGTGCTCGCACTTGTCGGCGAGCTGGCGCACCGCCACGGTGCGCTGCGTGTCCACCGCGTAGCCGCGGCCGCCCGCGACTGCCGACGGGCTGGCTGGAGCGACGTGGTGGGCCTCATCGACGATGAGCACATCGAAGGCAAACCGCTTGCCGGAGTTGGGACTTGAGGTTTGGGCATAGACGTCCCGGAGGAGGCGCTGGGCGCGAACCTTGGGCAGCCAGGCCATGCTGATGATCACCCGCGGGTAGAGCAAAAACGGATTGGCTTGCAGGCCGTGCGTGCGGCGCACCTCGGCCATCAACTCGCTGTTGACGATGACGAAGTGCAGGCCGAACTTCTCCCGCATCTCGTCCTGCCACTTCAGCGCCAGGCTCGGCGGACAGACGATCACCGCAGTGCGGGCACGGTGCCGCAAGAGAAGTTCTTGGAGGACCAAGCCGGCTTCGATGGTCTTGCCCAGGCCGACATCATCGGCCAGGAGCAGGTTGGCGCGCGGGCTGGCGAGGGCGCGGCGTAGTGGCTCCAGCTGGTAGGCCTCCACAGCGGCGCCCGACCAGAAGGGCGCCTGGTAGCGGTTCGGATCAGCTGAGGTGACCGCACCCCACCGCATGGCGTCGATGAACCCGGCGAGATCGGAGGGATCGTCGAAGGCGTCAGGGGTGATGTGCTCGGGCAGCCCCTGTGCCGGGGTGACGGTCTGGCCGACCTCGAGCTCCCAGATGACTGATAACTGCTCGCCGAGGCGGTCCTCATCCAGGGATTGGAGCTCGACGACGTGATTGAGATGGGCACTGATCTCGTCAGCCGGGCTACGCGGTAGGCCCTGAACTTGAACGTTGGCTACTGCCCACGACGACCCGCGCACTTCTACGACCTGACCAGCTTCTGGCAAGGGCGGGGCAGCTAACCGCACTGGTGGTCCTCCAAGTGAGTGAGTCGGTGAGAAATTATCGCGTTCAGTACCGACAACTGCACGGATCGCGTCCTCCGAGACGCCGAAGAGTTCGGAGAAACGCTTCACCACTTCCGCCGTCGCAACATTTCCTCGGCTTCGTTCCTTGGTTGAGTTCGCGACAGCCTGGAACTCTCTTCGAATGCGATTCCTTTGACCGGTGGTAAGCAGCTGTTCGGGCAAGGCGATCGGCAGTTCATCGTTGATTAGATACTCGATGGTCTGGTAGGAGATGCCGTACTTCGCTTCGAGCTCTTTGCAGGTGGTCCTCATCGCGTATTCGAAACCGTGCGCGTCAACAGCCTCCTGCACGGCTCGGCGGATGGTTGATCGCTGTGACACCGACAGGTGATCGGCTTCGCTCGATGGTGGCTCCCCCACGATGCGAACACTAGTCGCGACGGCTGGCGATCGAGGGGAATCGATTACTGGCGCTCGAGTACCCGCAGTCAAAAATGTGGTTTGTCCTGCCGCCACCCTTGTCCACAGTATCTCCCTTTCATGCAGTTCAAAGCCAGTTTTATCAGAACCAGACTTCCAGATGAAACGTCGGTCGAGACGGTTGCCGTGCTCACTCGGGTCGTGCTTTGACTAACCACTCTCGCCCGATGGCCAAGCTGCGGCCGTCTTCGGTTTCGATGATGTTGGGACCGTTCCAGCCTTCCGGCTGGGCTCTGACGGTGCCGTGTACCCACACGAGCGTGTCGTCGCTTCCAGAACGTGTCTGATGCAGGAGCTTGCCGTTGTCGTCGTGCAATGGCCACATCACCCGGTCCCCGACGCGTATATCGCTGGCGATGTAGTTAAGCAAGGCGACTGCAGTATCGATGTCCAGTAGAGCGCCCATCACCTCAATTGGTGTCGGGTAGCGACCGACATCGCGAAGAAAGACCTCGGCAGCGAGGATGATGCCGTCGATGATTTCCGGCGCTGTCGTTGCCCCGTAGATGCTTTCTTCGACTTCTTGCGGGGTGGGATAGGTTCCGGAGTCGGCGTCCAGGCGGGCGATGAGGCGCTGGACTCCGGCGTCGATCATTGCGGCGGCGCGGCAGCTCCACAGGATGGGTGCGTTGTCCTCCGGAGCGCCTGCGAAGCTGATGTTCTTGTTCTGGGTTTCCCTCATCGATATCTCCTCTCAGTGTCGATTACAGGATTAGGTGATCGATGGCGGCGAAATCCCATCGCAGGTCCAAAGTCGCTGCGGCGGATCAGGAGAAGAGGCAGCGAGGCCTGTATAGCGCGGCTATGCCTGTCAGACGGCGGCCAGGTAGCGGTAGAGAGTGGCCCGGCTGACGCCGAGGTACTTGGCGATGTCACGTGCGGTGTGGCCGTCGGTCTTCATCTTCTTGGCTGTGGCGATGTGCTCGGCCTCAACGACTTTGCGCGGCCTGCCGAACTTGGCGCCATTTGCGCGGGAGGCCGCGCGCTTGAGGGCGGTTCGTTCCTTGATCAGCTCGCGCTCGTATTCGGCCAGCGAGCCCAGCACGCCGATCATCATGCGGCCCGCTGGGGTGGAGGAGTCTATGCCGTCGGTAACCGAGACCAGCGTGATGCCCCGTTCGGTCAGGTCCTGGACGGTCTGAAGGATGTGGAACATGTTGCGCCCGAGCCGATCCAACTTCCAGACTACGACGGTGTCGCCCGGCCGGACGTAGTCGAGGAGAGCGGACAGGCCCGGTCGGTCATCGCGTGCACCAGACATGGTGTCGGAAAAGACTTTGGTGACGCCCGCCGAGATGAGTGCTTCGTTCTGCTGATCGAGAGTCTGGGCGACGGTACTCACCCGGGTGTAGCCGACGCGCGCTCCACGACTCGCCGCGACCATATCTGGTGAATTGTCCCGTCCCACAACTAGTTCAACGTAATTTACGAGACGGATATTTCCGAGACGGACATTTGAGACAGTGCGACCTCGACGGATCCCTGCGCCGGCAACCACTGCCGCTACGTCTCAGATCTGGTCTTTTTTGAGACCGGCCTAACGCTGCGACCACTAGCCACATGTCGAACTAGTATGTTGGAAGAGCTTTTCGGACCTAGTAGTTGACGCAGGTGGTCATCATTTGCGTGAAGACTGCCAAAGCGTTGTCAGCGCCAGGGTTGTCCTTGATCGCATTAAGCAGACGCACCCGCTGATCCGGCGTCGACGCCATGAACTGGCGCAGGAATTGCAGGTTCGGTGGCGAGGCGTCGATGTACCTGGCAGCCTCCGGATTTTCCGCATGTACTGCCCGCATCGCCTGATCGAAAGTGCAGGTGGTGTAGATCATCGGAGAAATATCGGGGTGACGTAGCTGCGCTGATGTCTGTGGGGCGGATGGAGATGTCTCCGTAGCCGTGACGGAGGTGGCTAGGCCCCGGGTGGGCGCAGCCCGGTTGCCAGAATGTGCAGCCATTACTGAGATCACGACCGCTGCAACCACAGCGGCCGCACTGAGCGCGACCTTCGTTGGTGTGTTCAGCCGCTTAATTAAGCTTCTACTGATAATCGTGGTCTTGTTCGAAGATGCGGCCGGTGTCACGCGTACTTTCGAAGCGGGGGCCGGCGATTGTTGTGGCGCGCGGGTTCGCCGCGCCGACGGGCGAGAACGAAGGGTAGGCTTCGGCGAAGGCAGCGGCGACGGCAGGGTTGCTGGCGGAACACTGTGGGCAGGGGCTGTAGGGCCCGTAGGCTTCGGTTCATCCACGAGATCCTCAAGCACGTAGGTCCAGGCTTGGGGCAGGGGACGAAGCGGTGGCCGCTGCTCCAGAGTGTCGGTGATGATGCGGCGCAATAGCTTCGGTGTTGTGGGTGGAAGTGGTTGCGGGTCTTTGATGTCCTGGTCACCAACCAAGAGTCGCAACGCGAGTAGTCCCAGTTTGTAGGCATCGGAATAGACCGTCGCCAGTTCTTCACCGGCCGGGACTTCCCAGCCAGGTGTCTCTACCTGAGGCAGAGCGGAGACACCTTTGACACGCATGGTGTCGCAATCAACGAAGTAAACAGCTGGCGCGGGAGCTAGCGAGAACAACAGGTTCTTCGGTGAGATGTCCCCAACGCAGATGTCGTGACGGTGGAGAAAGGTCAGTGCCGAGGCGATCTCACGCAACAAGGCATAACGCTGCCCGTCATTCAAGCCGATGCCACGAGCGACGACGAACTCCGGTTCATTTAGCAGGTGTTGAAACTCCGCCGGTGCCTGCTCGACACCTTTCACGGTTGTAATCGGGAGAAAGAATCTCTCCGGAATGGCGGGCATTACAAAGCCGGTCGGAGCTCCGTTGGTCTCCACGATCGCACACGGCCATGCCGCTAATGAGATCAGATGCTCTGCATCCTCCGGCAGCAGAGAAGTCTCCACTAAGGCCGGCATCGCCGCCAGTGCGACAAAATCGATCTCGGCAAGTGTGTCCGCCTTGTATTCCTTGTAGACAATGGAAGACGCGAACTTTGTCCTGCCGTTCGGAGCCTGATACACGACACCCTGACCACCCTGGCCAACCTTGCCTAGGGTCCCAAGCCTGTCACGATCAACCACCTGCCCACTCAAGACGCCCACCCGCCAGGGCTACCCGTTAGGGCGTTACGAAACAGCTCTCCAGTTGCGCGCGGGTAAGCGCCGCGAAACCTAGACAGACATTTGGCGTTCATTCTCATGCCGCGAATTTTATATACATCTCAATAGCCAAAACGATGAGTCCAGCCGCCAGCACAGCTGTGAAAGCCAAGACCAAAATCATTACAAGTCCCCAACGTTGGCGTCTCCTGTGTGTTGCGTTCAACTGGTACTGGCCGGGAACTGGTAGCACAACAGGAATTCGCAGGTGGATGCCGGGAACCGGAGCCGGCCAAGCCCCAC
>JAGQTW010000304.1:0-2306 GCA_020438785.1 Mycobacterium sp.
GGCTTGGCGCCCTGCGCCATCTTGATCTGGATGTCGGTGGCATTGAGCAGGTAGTCGCTGGTGACGCCGAACCGCCCGGAGGCGACCTGCTTTACTGCGCTGCGCCGGCGTGGGTCGTAGAGCCGGTCGACGTCTTCGCCGCCCTCACCGCTGTTCGACCGGCCCCCGAGGTTGTTCATCGCGATGGCCATGGTCTCGTGCGCCTCGGCCGAGATGGAGCCGTAACTCATTGCCCCGGTGTTGAACCGACCGCAGATGGCGTCCACGGATTCGACCTCGTGCAGCGGCACCGGGGGCCGCAGCCCCTCCTTGAAGGTGAACAGCCCGCGCAGCGTGCCACCCTCGCGGGAGAGCCGGTTGACCTCTTCGGAGTACTTCGCGAAGACCTCGTGACGTCCAGTGCGGGTCGAATGCTGAAGCAGGAAGACCGTTTCCGGCGTGAATAGATGCAGTTCGCCCTCGCGGCGGAACTGGTATTCGCCACCCACCTCGAGACGGCGATGCACCCGTTCGGTCGGGTTCTCCGGATAGGCGCGCCGATGCCGCAGCTTGACCTCCTCGGACAGTACGTCGAGTCCCACCCCGCCGATCTGGCTGACCGTGCCGGTGAGGTACTCGTCGACCACCTCCCGGCTCAGGCCGATCGCTTCGAAAGCCTGTGCACCGGTGTAGGACCCGACCGTGGAGATGCCCATCTTGCTCATCACCTTCATGACGCCCTTGCCGAGCGCTTTGAGGTAGTTGCGCACGGCGGTCCCGACCTCGATACCGGTCAATTCTCCTTCGCGGATGAGGTCCTCGATGGACTCGAAGGCCAGATACGGGTTGACCGCCGCGGCGCCGTAGCCGATGAGCAGCGCGATGTGGTGAACCTCGCGGGCGTCCCCGCTTTCGACCACCAGGGCCACCTTCAGCCGCTCCTTGGTGCGGACCAGGTGGTGATGGACGGCGGCCACGGCCAACAGCGACGGGATGGGCGCCCTGGTGTGGTCGGAGTCCCGGTCCGAGATCACCAGGGTGCGAGCGCCTTTGGCGATCGCCTTGCAAGCTCGGCGACGGAGGTCGTCGATGGCCTCGGCGAGCCCCTCACCGCCGCGTTCGACGTCGTAGAGCGCACGCAACACCGCGGTTCTCAGGCCGGGGTGTTCCCCGTCGGCGTTGAGGTGCACGATCCGGTTCAGTTCGTCGTTGTCGAGTACCGGCCAGTGCAGCAGGATCTGGCGGCACGACGCGGCGGTGGGTTGCAGCAGGTTCTGCTCGGGACCCATCACCCGGGCCATCGAGGTGACGATCTCCTCACGGATCGCGTCCAGCGGTGGGTTGGTCACCTGGGCGAAGAGTTCGACGAAGTAGTCGTAGAGCAGTCTGGACCGCTGCGACAGTACGGCGCTGGGGGTGTCGGTCCCCATGGAGCCCAGAGGTTCCTGGCCCGAAGCGGCCATCGGAGTGAGCAACACGCGTAGGTCTTCCTCGGTGTAGCCGAAAGCGATCTGACGCCGTACCACCGACTCGTGGTTGGGCTGAGCCGGCGTGCGCGCCGGCAGGGTCTTGATGTCGAGCAGGCCGGCGTGCAGCCATTCACCGTAGGACTGCTCGGCCGCGAGAGTGCCCTTGATCTCGTCGTCGGAGACGATGCGTCCGGAGGCCGTGTCGACGAGGAACATCTTGCCGGGCTCGAGCCGGCCCTTGGCCACGACTTCCGCCGACGGGATGTCCAGGACCCCGGTTTCGCTGGCCAGCACGATGCGGTCGTCGATGGTGCGCCACCACCGGCCCGGCCGTAATCCGTTGCGGTCCAGGACCGCTCCGACCACCGAGCCGTCGGTGAAGGTGACGCAGGCGGGGCCGTCCCACGGTTCCATGATCGAGGCGTGGTATTGGCAGAACGCCCGCCGGGCGGGGTCCATCGTGGTGTTGTTCTCCCACGCCTCCGGGATCATCATCATCACCGCGTGCGGCAGGCTGCGACCGCCCAGGTGCAGCAGCTCGAGTACCTGGTCGAACGATGCGGAGTCGGACGCGTCGGGCGTGCAGATCGGCGACAGGCGGCTGAGGTCGCCCGGAATCAGCGAGCTGTCCAGCAGCGCCTCCCGGGCGTGCATGCGGTTGCGGTTGCCGCGCACCGTGTTGATCTCTCCGTTGTGGGCGACGAACCGGAACGGGTGTGCCAGCGGCCAGGACGGAAAGGTGTTGGTGGAGAAGCGGCTGTGCACGATCGCGATCGCGCTCATGCAGCGCTCGTCGCGCAGATCCGGAAAGTACTTGGGCAGCTGCATCGTGGTGAGCATGCCCTTGAACGCCATCGT
>JAGQTW010000304.1:2406-4102 GCA_020438785.1 Mycobacterium sp.
CTCGCGGTGCGGTGACGAACAGCATCGACATGTGGGGCATACATGCCAGGGCGGTGACACCCACCTCCGCCCCGTCCGGATCGACCGGGACAGGGCGCCAGCCAAGCACTTCCAGGCCCTCCTCGATTGCGATCGCCTCGATCCGGGCGATCGACTCATGGCGGGCGGCCGGGTCGGCGGGCAGGAAGCAGATTCCTGCCGCGAAGGCGTTCGAACCGTCCGGGCCGGGGTCGGGGAGTTCGAAGTCGACAACGTCGCGGAGCAGTTCGACGGGCAGCTGCAACAGGATCCCCGCACCGTCGCCGCTGTTGGGCTCGGCGCCGGCGGCACCGCGATGCTCGAGGTGCTCCAGGGCGGTCAGGCCGTCGGCCACGATCGCGTGCGAACGGCGACCCTGGATATCGGCCACCATCGCCACGCCACACGAATCGGACTCGCGCGCCGGGTCATACAAGCCCTGCGCCCTGGGAAGTGCCGAAAACAGCATCTCCACGCTCCTCGGAGATCCCGGCGTGCGGCGCGGAGTTGGTGTGGGCGAGATGCCCTCAAATGTGGCCTTGCCGCAGCCTTGACAGGTGATGTCCGGGACTGCACCGGCCCGATGGTCGGCCGCGGCGATGTACCGCAGCGATTTCCGAGTGTATCAGCGGCAACGCTTCGTCACTGGCTGAGAATCGTCGGCTCCAGGGGAAAACCGGGCAGGTTGCGGACCACCGTCCACGCCAGGGCGGTCACGGCGATCACGACGACCGCGGGGCGGCCCAGCCCCGGCTGCCGCTGGGTCAGCCGCCAGATCACCCAAGCCGCCAGGATGGGCAGCCCAACCAGCAGGAAAACGTTGTCGACGACGGCGGCCGCGAGATCGCCGTGCAGGAGATCGTGGGTCATCCGCAGCCCCCCGCAGGCCGGGCAGTTCCACCCGGTCAGCAGCTTGAACGGACACGGCGGGAAGAACGAGCCGGGTCGGTGCGGGTCGACGAGGCCGACATACGCTACGGCACCCGTGGCCAGCGCGCCGGTGGCCCAGGTGCCGTAGCGCCGGGTCCGCGATGAGAGCCCGGTGCTAGGTGCCATCGCGCAGCGGACGGCCCTGCGGGTCCCGGACTTTGTCCGTGAGGATCATGACGGCGTCGATGATGCCCCAGATGAGTGCGCCGAGACCGCATGTGACGAGGCCGACGACAAGTTGGCCGATGCCCAGATTCGTGTAGCCGAGGTAGATCCGCCCGACGCCGACGATGCCGAACAGGCCCAGCAGCTGGAGTAGCCCGGCCACCACCTTCGACTTGTCCGACAGCGGCTCGCCGGTGATCGGGTGCCTGCCGAACGGGGCCGCCGGGTCGAGGTATCCCCCGGGGTACTGATCGGGCGGCGGGTAGGGACCAGGCGGTGGGTACTGGCCGGGCGGCGGATAGTCGGGCGCGGGTGGGTACGGCGGCGGCATACTGCCTTCGGTGCCTCCGAACTGCGGCTCAGTCATGGGGACCAGCATGCCAGAGTGAGGGCCGCCGGGAAGCTCAGTCGCGGCGGCGGGTCTCCACGCCCCACAACACACGGCGGACCGTCACGCGGAAACCGCGCCGCGATTCCACCGGAGCCGACGCCGATTCGGGTTCGGGTTCGGGTTCGGGTTCTAGCTCGGCCTCGGGCTCGGGCTCCGCTTCAGCTTCCGGCTCGGCCTCCGTCTCCGGCTCGG
>JAGQTW010000305.1 GCA_020438785.1 Mycobacterium sp.
TGCGCTCGCGGTGGAACAGCGCCATCATCGTGGCGTACACCGCGGTCAGCCCGGCCACCTTGTCGGCCACGATCGAGGCGACATAGTTGGCCTCGCCGGTCAGTTCCTTCTGCACCGCGGGCAGCCCGCACTCGGCCTGGATGGTGTCGTCATAGGCGGGCCGGTCGCGCTCCGGTCCGCGGTGGCCGTATCCGTAGCAGTTGGTGTAGACGATCGCCGGATTGACGGCGGCGACCTCGGCATAACCGAAGCCCAGCTTGGTGATCGCCTTGGCTCGCATGGAATGGATGAACACGTCCGCCCCGGCGATCAGGGCCCGCAGGGCGGTCTTGCCGTGCTCGGTACGCAGGTCCAGCACGACGCTGCGCTTGCCGCGGTTGACGTTGACGAACACCCCGCTCATCCCCGGGGCCGGGCCCACGGACACGTAGCGGGTGTCGTCACCGCGGGGCGGTTCGACCTTGATGACGTCGGCGCCCATGTCGGCCAGGATCTGGGTGCAGTACGGGCCCATCACCATGGCCGTCAAGTCCACCACCCGCACCCCGGCCAGCGGTCCGCCGCCCGGGTCCTCAGCCATCCCGGCTCCCCGCCCGGGCCATTGAGAAGCTGTAGCCGATGTGGTCGGCGTGGCCGCTGGGCACGACCGGGAACACCACCTGCCCGGCCGAGTCCCGGATCTCGTCGATGTGATCCGCGACGGCCTCCATCGACCACGCCGGCCGATACACCCCCGGCGTCTCGGCCATGACGACCCGAGCCACCCGCCCGGCGATCGCGATCAGGGATTCGCCCGTGACGGAGCAGGTTTCGTGCGCCAGCCAGCCGACGACGGGGGCCACCAGGTCCGGGTCCATCGGCGGGTAGGCGGAGGTGTCCAGGCCGTCGGCCATCCTGGTCACCGCGCCGGGAACGATGGCGTTGCACACCACCCCGTGCGCCGCGCCCTCCAGTGCGACGACATTCGACAGGCCGATGGTGCCGGCCTTGGCCGCGGCATAGTTGGCGACCTCGTGGTTGCCGTACAGTCCGCCGATCGAGGAGGTCAGCACCACCCGGCCGTAGCCCGCGTCGCACATCACCGGGAACGCCGGGCGCACCACGTGGAACGCCCCACGCAGGTGGACGTCGAGGACGGCGTCGAAGTCGGCGTAGCTCATCGAGGTCAGCGGTGCGCGCCGCACATTGCCGGCGTTATGGATCAGGATGTCCAGGCGGCCATGCCGTTCCAGCGCCGCGGCGACGATCGCCTGGCCGCCCTCCGGTGTGGCCACCGACGCGGTGCAGGCGACCGCCTCGCCCCCGGCCGCCCGGATCTCGTCCACCACGTGCCGGGCGGGCGCCTCGTCACCGCCGTCCCCGCCTATGGCGGTGCCGGGATCGTTGACGACGACGGCGGCCCCGCGCGAAGCCAACAGCAAGGCGTAGGCCCGGCCCAGACCCCGGCCCGCGCCGGTGACTACCGCGACCCGGTCGTCGAACCTCAACCCGGTCATCTAGCTCCCGAGTTCCAGGCCGGCGAGGCCGCCCTCGGCGCGCCAGGCGGCCAGGAGTTCGTCGAACGCGTAGAAGCCGGGTGAATATAAGTCGCCGAGGAAGGACGCGTTGCCGTCCCGGCCGCCCCGGCCCTCGTTGTTGTAATAGCCTGGCGTGCAGGATAATTCGAACTCGGAGGTGTCGATCGAGAGGCCCCGGATGGTCGCCACCCAGTCCTCTTGGGCCGCCCTGCTCGGCTCGACCGTCGTCGCGCCCCGCTGCTGTGCCTCGGCGATGATGTAGGCGATGTGCCGGGCCTGCTGCTCGAACATCGCGGTGGTGTTGGCCGAGACCCCGCCCTGGATGAAGCCGGTGAAGAACTGGTTGGGGAAGCCCCGGCTGGTGATGCCGTGCAGGGTCTGGTAGTTGTCCCGCCAGTGGTCGAACAGCGACAGCCCGTCACGGCCCTCGATCGTCTCGACGGCGTAGCGCCGGCTGATCTCGGTGGAGATCTCGAAGCCGCTGGCGAAGATGACGCAATCCACCTCGTACTCCACGCCGTTGGCCACGATGCCGCTCTCGGTCAGCCGGTCCACTCCCTTGGCCTCCGACACGTCGACCAGGGTGACGTTCGGCAGGTTGAAGGCGGGCAGGTACTCCTCGCTCGAACATGGCCGCTTGCACATGAACCGGTAGTACGGCTTGAGCGTCTCGGCGGTGTCCGGGTCGGGGACGATGGCCGCGATGCGCCGCCGCAGCCGCTCCATGATCTTGTAGTCCTCCTCCTCCCGGATCGCCATGATCTGCTCGACGCTCAGCGCTGCGGGGTCCGCGCTGGCCGCGATGCGGGCGGTGACGTTGCGGCCGAGTTCGGTCCAGAAGTCGCACACCAGGTCCGGCTCCCCGAACACCACCCCGACGAACGGCGACCAGTTGTGGAAGTTCTGCTTGCGTTCCTCCTGCCAGCCGGGCCGCAGCGAGCGGGCCCACTCCGGGTCGGTCGGCGTGTTGGCGCGCTCGTCCACCGAGGACGGAGTGCGCTGGAAGACGTACAGCTGCTTGGCGTCGCGGCCGAGGTGCGGCACCAGCTGCACCCCGGTCGCCCCGGTACCGACCAGTGCCACCCGCTTGTCCGCCAGCTTGTGCAGTCCGCCGTTCGCATCGCCGCCGGTGTAGTCGTAATCCCAACGCGCCGAATGGAACACGTGTCCCCCGGCGTTGCGAAACTCCTCTATGCCGGCGATGCCGGGCAGCTTGGGGCGGTTGTAGGAGCCCTGCGCCATCACCACGAAGCGGGCCCGGATGTCGTCACCGCGGTCGGTGCCGATCCGCCAACGCTGCAGCGTGTCGTCCCAGCGCAGTTCGCGCACCCGGGTGGAGAACAGGGCGCCGTCGTAGAGGCCGAAGTGTTTTCCGATGTTGCGGCAGTGTTCGAAGATCTCCGCGCCGTCGGCGTACTTCTTCGACGGCATGAAGCCGAGTTCCTCCAGCATCGGGATGTAGCAGTAGGAGTCGTTGTCGCACTGGATGCCGGGGAAACGGTTCCAGTACCAGACCCCGCCGAAGTCGCCGGCCATCTCGATGACCCGGACGCCGTCCACCCCGGCTTTCTTCAGGTACGCGCCGGCCAGCAGCCCGGCGAACCCGCCGCCGAGGATGACGACGTCGGCGTCCTCGCGGATCGGGTCACGCTCGACCACCGTTGTGTAGGGGTCGATCTCGTAGAACTCGGCGAGTTCGCCCGTGAGTTCCAGGTACTGGGCGGACCCGTCCCGGCGCAGCCGCTTCTCCCGCTCGACGCGGTAGCGTTCCCGCAGCGCCTCGATGTCGACGTCCTGCGGAACGTCGGTGGGCCCGCAGTCGGATGTCATCGATCGCGCTCCTTCGTGAGCTCCCGCGGTTCGCCGGTGCCCATGTACTTCGACAGCTGGTGGTGCAGGTTGACGGTGCTGCGCTCGCGGTACGGGTTGGGCAGCGTGCCGGGGAAGCCCAGGGACTTCATCCCCTGCTGCACCGCAGCCATGTTGGAGAAGTCCTGCGGCAGCACGCTGCGCCAGCGCGGATCCCCCACCGGAGCGTGTTCCCATTCCGTCTGCGGCTCTTCGCCCTCGGGGTAGAGCTCGTAGACCGCCGCCTCGAAGATGCACTTGTCCGGGTCGTACCCCGGGTCGGGCCGCGCGCTGTAGCACAGGGCGCTGGTGAGTCCCTGGCCGATCTGGAAGTTCGGGAAGATCTGCCAGGCGGTGCCGCTCTGCCCCAGCACATCCGGCGGGATCTCCGGCCAGATCACCCCGCGCGCCGCGTCGTCGCGGCGGGCCGAGGCCAGCCAGTGCTCGAGGACCTTGTCGGCCGGGGTGCCCTCGGGCAGTTCGTCGACCAGTCGCAGCGCGGCGTTCACCAGCGTCTGGGTGGTGGTCGCGTTGGTCTCCTCCATCGTGTACACCTGCATCTCCGCGGTCGAGATCCGCGGGTCGCCGGTGCCGAGGCGGATCTTGGACTGCGTCTCGGCGAGGTCGTCGGGGGCCTCGTAGCCGATGTTGCTGTGCTTGCCCTGCGCACGGGCCCAGCCCTTGAACTCACCGAACCGGTTGAACTCGGGGTGGGTGGTGAAGACGTGGTAGGTCTCGTTGAAGGCCTCCAGGGCGACTTTCCAGTTGCAGTCGAACTGCAGCCATTTGCGCCATTTGCACCGCATGTTCTCCAGGCCGAACGGGTCGAGGATCTTCGCGGCGGGGTGCAGATAGTCCTGCAGCGGTTCGCAATCGGGGTCCATGTTGATCCACAGCCAGCCACCCCAGGTGTCGACGCTGACCGGGCGCAGGTGGGTGTTGGCCGGGGTCAGCGCCCCCCTCCAGTCGGCCTGCTCGCGGATGTGGGTGCAGGTGCCGTCCAAACCGTATGTCCAGCCGTGGAATCCGCACACGAAGGACTTGCGGGCCCGGCCGAGAGCGTTGCGCGCCCCGGCCGGGGTGTCGACGAGCCTGCGGCCGCGGTGCATGCACACGTTGTGGTGCGCCGTGAACTGGTTCGGGCCGGAGCGCACGACGATGATCGAGTCGTCCAGCACGTCGTAGGTCAGGTAGCTGCCGACCTCGGGCAGTTCCTCGACTCGGCCGACCTGCTGCCAGACCTTGCGCCACAGCCGATCCCGCTCGGCGCGGGCGTACTCCGGGGAGGTGTAGGCCTCGACGGGGATCGTCATCGGCTCGGACAGTTCGTCGGTGTCGTTCATCAGATCCTCCGAATGGCGTCCCGGAAGGACTCGTCCTTCAGGAACAGCGATGTGTTGTCCGCACCCAGATGGCTCCACTTGAGATCGAGTCCGCCATCGACCAGCAGGGTCTGGCCGGTGATGTAGCTGGACAGGTCGGACAGCAGGAACAGGATGGCGCCGGCCTGCTCCTCCGGACGTCCGCGGCGCCCCATGGCGATCGCGGCCCGATCGCGCTCCGGATCGGTGTCGGTGTAGGTGCGCGAGGCCGCGGTCTCGGTGACGCCCGGCGCGATGGCGTTGACCCGGATGCCGTCCGGCGCGAGTTCGAGCGCCATGGTGCGGGTGGCCGCCACGATCGCCGCCTTCGCGGTGCCGTAGGCG